>NZ_WLVC01000100.1:0-3616 GCF_016859735.1 Lelliottia sp. RWM.1
TTGAATGGGTTCATGTGCAGCTCCATCAGCAAAAGGGGATGATAAGTTTATCACCACCGACTATTTGCAACAGTGCCATTTCTTTTCTCATTCCTTCAACACTAAAAGCTCCTTTAAAAAGGTTGCAGGGGGCGCATGATGGAAATAAGTTTTCTATAGCATGCAGTTCAGGGTGCATAACCTTACCCGTACTTCGGGCAACATGAGTTACGCCGCTGCCGACAGGGGCTCTCACCAGTTCAAAGTCGCGTCGAACAGGCTCAACATGATCGGCATGCCACCCTTTTTCAGGAAGCTTGCAACCACAATAGGCACAACGCCCCCCAAATTTCATTCGCAGCTCAGCTCGCTGTATTTTAGAGATCTTATTTTTAGGTTTTGAGAACCTACCATCAGGTGATTCAGCTTTGGATAACTTTGCTGAGGGCTCAGGTAATTCAACTAAATTCCCGTTGATATTTATCACCTTGACCATATCATTTTCCGCCTTTACTAAGCTCACGGGCACAGGAACTGGCTTAAGTAACCGCTAAAGATAACAGCCACTGACTGCATCTACCCAGACCTTCTGTTTATACTCAATAGGCCACCCCTCTTTATCTGCCCGGATGACGCAATCATTTACCGTGGTGCGTGACCGGATACGAACATCAAGCGGAAGCGAATCGTTATCCACACGAGCCTGTGCCTCATTTAAAATGCGTAAAAACATCTCTTTGGTCATTCAGATACCCCCTCAACTTTGCGAATTTTGATCAGATGAGGGCGACTCAGTTTACAAAGTTGTTCTGTCGCTTCATCAATCGAATTGAACCGATGAGCCTCTTCGATATTTAAAGTCCAGTATTTCGCTTTCCCTTCTCCCAGATCGGACTCAAAATAATTTCGCTTTACATCCATTTTTTTAGGCCTGCCATTTATCTTGACGACATTATGTCTGTCATCAAAAAGAAATTCGTCCCCCTCAAAAGTGATTAATACAAATGGCCCCTCAGGCTTGGAAGTCCGGGAACTTTCCATTTTCAAAGTCATACTTCAGCCTCTCGATAGAACTCATGAAACGTCAAATTAAAATGGACTCACACCACACTGATTCAGTATTCCTCCTGAACCCCATTAGGCTCTGTTGTGATTTCATATTTAATTCCGCCAGGTGCTCCCACAGCGTCCGCGACCGACTCACACAGCAGCGAGAGATCGTTGAGGGTCATTGGGTGTTCAATGTCCAGCGTGAAGAGTTTCCCGGCTTGCTTGGCGGCTGTCTTGTCAGCATGTTCGGCATTAAAAAGGTATACGGTGTGTTTTTCCTGAGCGGGTGTATTTTGATTTTGCATTGATGATCCTTTTGTTTAGTTCCCCGATTCCGGGGGTGAGTGAATTAATTTAAATTTATATTCGTCTGGTTTAATTAGAACGTTTCCACGCTATGCGTAAACAGGTAATGCAAGGGCTGTATCAACAGGATTAAAGTTACTTTTCTGGATGCAGCAACGCTTGGACATGATGTCCACATTACATCACGATCAAAGCTAAGTTTTTTTTGTATAACCCCTCCATTTTCGTGTGTTTCGCGTTTCAGACGCTTATACGACCTGCTTGACCATCCTCATCAGAAGGCGGTTTAACAGTCCTTTCGCTGTCGGGCGATTGCTATCGACATAGTAAAAACCTGTTTTGGTCGTACCGTGAGCACTGCTCAGCACCCTCAGTTCCCAGATAACGTCACGGATAACGCCGCCATTTTCTGGCTTAAGGCATTCAGATAAATGGCGCATGAAACGAGCTCTTACGGCACGGTAATAGCGGAACTCCTCTGGCTGGTTAGTATTTTCTTTCACCCGGAGTCGCTGGTTACACAGAGTTAGAACTGCATCCATCATTCCCGCCTTCAGCTTCGCCTGGATCGCACCTTGTTGCTGTTCCCTCTCACCTTCGAGTAACGTTAAAATTCTTTCTCCGAGTGCCGTCTTGTTGTGTACGTGCAACTGAACACAGGCAGCTACGCATGCCCAGAATCTGAACTTTTTTATCTGTCCACGCAATTTCCGGGCTACAACCTGACGGTATGCAGAATCACTGAGTATTTTAAAACGCCGACTGGCAACCAGCTCTGGAAGCGACACTCTGTCGCCTATCCCCAGGCGGGAAAAGGTTTGTCCCCGCTGTGCGAGACGATGATAGACAGCGCCCTTGCCTTTTGAAATTCGGACCGCGCCATAACGAAGAAGATACTGAGCAGCAGTCGTTGGAGTAAACTCACCGTCAGCGATGCGCTGGCGTAACCCGTCGTATTCATGCCAGATAATCCAGGACGCCGTATCTTCTTCAACAGTCAGCTCATCCTCTTCCTCGAATGCCACGACGACAGAACTGCTCTCTCCGGTCTTTAGGCTACGTGAAGCCCTGGGGTCAGCCTGCCCGTCAAAATAGGTCATCAGCGGCAACGTATCAGTCAGTCCATCATAAGCTGTACCGAACCGGCCTCCGGGCAGTTTCATCCAGAGTGGAGCTGGCATTGGTGTACGGGGCACAGGCTGCATGTCAGGCTCATCCTCAAGAAGGTCCAGATCGGCCTCTTCCCAGACCCTGCGATAGATCTCAATTGCCCGAAACGGGCGAGGGTTGAAACAGTGCAACGACCAGAGGAAATCAACGTGGATCACGTTTGCTTCCTGTACAAGCCGAAATTGTGGCTCAGCCATACGACGGTTATAAGCCGTATCGTCAACCTCGCCGGAAAGTAGCTTTCTGCGATGCTCTGCCGCACGTCTTGCTTCAACATAATCAAGGCTGCAACAGGCATGAAAAAGACGTTCAGTCAGGGACGAAGAAAAGATATTGGGTTGAAGACGCACATATCCGCCTTCGAACACTTTACGACCGATATAATCCCGCAGGCTCCAGTCGTACTGGATCTTAGAAAGAAATCGCTGAAGACGACTCAGGCCAGCCTGATAACCGTATTTCTCCGGGTCAGTTCGAAGGAGCGTTTCCATTGAATGGTCAACCCCTACTGCTGTGCAAAATGAGCACCCTATAATTCTGATCATTTAGAAATTTTTTTGCGTTTAAAATCAATGAATTGAAAGATTTCATTTTTCTAAGTCTGATAAAACAGATGAAAACCCAACTGACTATACTCATAAAACTCAATCTTTGCGCTGCTGTACGATACCAGTAATTACAGGTGCCGAGTTTAACATCATGAAAAGTAGCCCAATAATGAATGACGCAACGCCAGCTGCGGTGCCTAACTTCTGACTGAACACCATTGAAACAAAGTACATATTTGGGATAAAAACGGACATAGCAATCACGAAAAGTAACTTATTCAGATAATTATTTATTCGGGTCTTAACCTCAACTCTATCATAAAAAGCCATCGAAACGTAAGCAGTTATCAGTGAATAAAAAGACCATGTCATATAGTTAACCGATTCATTAAATGCCTCTCGCAAAAGCAAAGCACTTTCTGTCATTCCCTACCTCATTAAATCAATAGAAAATAAATCTGAATAATTTATTTTTAAAAGAAAAGAGGCTTTGTTGAATAAATCAGATTTCGGGTAAGTCTCCCCCGTAGCGGGTTGTGTTTTCAGGCAATACGCACGCTTTC
>NZ_WLVC01000101.1:0-3423 GCF_016859735.1 Lelliottia sp. RWM.1
GAAGCAGTACACACGTGAGTTTAACCGGTTGTGGGCGGAATCAGAGAGAATCGATGCCAAATATTAACACAAGACCCTGGATAGGCGTAGACACTACAAATGTGCACATTTGAGTGTCTACGCCAGCCGCTACACGGGGTTTTTGGGGGTAATGATGAAAGATGAAATGAATTTTTGTGATGAAGAGAAGTTTTTACAGGCGTTCTGGAACGAAGCAGACCACCTGTCCGGCGTTGATTATTTTGATGTAGTTAATGCTGGATTGAATCCGAAGAAGTATCATTATCCAGAGTCTTCTATGGTAAATCGTCCTGTACAGCTTGATTTCAAGATATGGAACCGCTCACGGTTATGTTGCTATTTCCGTGAACTAGATACGGGAAATACTCTTAAATTAAATATTTTCTACCGCGCAAGGCACAAAGGCAAATATGCGCCAGAAGATGGTGAAATTGATTTTAAACAGGCAGGAATATTGGGTGATTGCTTCTATATCACGATTAGTATAAATAATAGTGGCAATCCAAAATTCGAAAAAGCCGAAGTTTTACTGGAGGAAGGATATGATGATTTTTAAAGAGCGTCGCTTATTGAATGCTGAGGAAAAGGAGATTTTCTGCAATCTGCAAAGACTCTGCCCTGATCACATCGCGGTGATGGCAAAGGTAAAACTTTCTGAATTTTTATTGCCTGCCAGAGAGTACGGCACTGAACTATTCTATCATGATTTTCTTGAATTGAATAAAGTAACAGCACCCTTTTTAATTTTTAATTTACGAAGTGATAAGGTATTAGCAGTCTTTTACAAGGTAAAAATAAATGAAACCGGGGAATTGGAAAACATAAAGGAATGGTTATTAAGCTGTCAAATCAATGTGTTTGAGTTTGACAGCCTATCGGAAATGGTTGTTCAGGTATCTGAATTATCGCCTGCATTTTTTGAATAGGTTTACCGCAAGCGATATCGCCGCCTGCATGGTGACGAGTATAGCTAATATAACTACCCCCTTTTCAATAAAGGTATATGTAAGAAAAATATCATATATGTCTTTAATATTTACCATGAGTAATTCCTTACATTTCGTAAAGTAGCAGAAGAACTGCAATCAACGATGCTATAGCTCCAGCCATCGTGTATTCACTCATAGTAACTTTAAGAATACCGCTTGCTAAAAGCAGAATGCCCACGATATCCTTAAATTTTAACCAGCGTTCGCTCATGTATCACCTCATATTCATTCAAAGCGTTTATCATGAATCGTCACTCGTATATCTTCTGAAAGTCCTTTGACCTTATCTTCTATTTCCTTCTTGTAAACGATTTCAAATACTTTGTCAGAGCTATTTGTTGTCTTTATCACTTTACCTTTAAACTGATAGAATGCCCTGCTATAGGAATCATTGTTAACTGGTTCATGATGAATACCATTGTAACGAAAACCCATTCCCCTCAAAGCATCCTGGATTTGAACGGGCGCGGTATCGCCGGATGGGATCACGTCTAACGTTACCTTAAAAACCTCCTTGAGCAGTGACATTATTTCCCCCTGATTGCATCAAATAACAAGCGGTTTTGCTCGTTAACATCCAACTGCTCAAAGGCCGCCAGAAGCGTTTTGAGAATAACGGTCTTACTGACATTATTCTCTGTTGCAAGTGCTGTGAATTTCTCGTCAACGGCAATGGGAAGGTATAGCGTGATACGTTTTCCTTTATCCGATGCAGGTTTTTTGTTCGCTTCTCTGACGAATTCTGCCGGTGTCGGCATCGCAGGGTTAAGGTCTTTTTTAGGTAGTGCCATTATTACGCTCCAATTTCCTGTAAAATCAATTCAATCTGTGCTTTTGCTTTCCCTGCATCTTTCATTTCGTGCACGCCTTTACCCTCATTCATGGCATTATCAAAAGCGGCTGCATGAGTGATAAACGACTGTAACGGTTGCGTCCAGTCGGGATCTGCTGTCAGGTATTCATTAAGCTCCAGCCTGTCCTTGTGGTTATTGGGTTTACACCGATAGAAAAGGATATTCGCTTTTAGCTTACCATTCAGTTGCTGTGCTGTTCTGATGATGCCGTTAAGTTTCGTCAGGCTGTTAACCTCCGTAGGCGACGAGGGTCTTACCGGGCTGATCAGAAGATCGGCGCATTGCAGAACGCTCCTGAATTCCGGGCTGTCATAGCCAGCAGTATCAACAATCACGATGGCAGAGTGTTTATCGAGCATCTTGATCTCGGATTCAACCTTTCCAAAGCACTCTACCAGCGGGAACAGTGGCAAGTTGCGTTGTTTTCTTTCTTCGTACCAGTCTGAAATGCTGTTGTTATTATCCGTCTTAACCAGGGTTACGGCTTTCCCCTGCTTCGCCAGGCAAACAGCCAGGCTTGCAGCCAGCGTAGTCTTTCCTGTCCCACCCTTATCACCACCGATAACAATAATCATCTTGACCTCTCATGTGCCTACTTGGTGTTTACTTGGTATTACAATGAATGTATAGAGTCATGCAATACTAAGTATGATGTTTCTGTGTACACTAAAGATATACTAGCGCAATACCAATAAGTGCTCAACAAATAAATACAAGGTAAATACTAATTTGTGAGTAACTGGTGAATACATGGTAAGCACAGATTGGTTACTACATGGTACATACCTGGTATTTCCTAAGTATGCATTTAAGCTGAATTTAGCCCTTTCTGCATCGCTTTTTCGGGCTTACCGACAACTTTTGTGGTTGAGGTGGGGAGCTGATAATTGATTATGATGTTGTAACTAAAATAGGCGTTATTAAAAGCCGAAGGGGGTGAGCCTCCGGCTTTATCTACGTTTCCGCCGTCATCAATCGATGAACTGGCGGATCAGTTCCAAAATAGCAATCAGCGCATTTGCAAGCGCAGCTACCGCTCTCAGAACGATGATTAACAGGTTAACCATCCGTTTACTCCATCTGTGGAGTAGAGACACCGTTGCTTACTCATCCACTGCCTGTCACAACGGGTATCTTCATGTTAGTTAAAGAGAGTCTCACTCCAGCCAGAGCACTGAACACGGCACCACCCGAACTTTCAGCCAGGACTTTTAAATCGTTGTTCCCAACGCAGAGGGGGCTGGAATGTAGCTCAACTCAAAGCTAACCAGGTGATTATACCCGATTTTCTTCATACAACCATCGTGTTCTGATTGCACTGTCAATCGCATTAGCTTGACAAGCTGTTGCATAGTCCTGCAACTGAGCATAATATTATGGTGTTAGTTAAAGAGAGTCTCCCTCCGGTCAGAGTCACCAACTCAGAACCGGAAAGCAATAAGCCCGATCTCACCAGTCGGGCTTTTTTGCACCAGTCGTTCAAGGGGTCTGACGCTCAGTGGAACGAAAACTCACGTTAAGCAACGTTTTCTGCCTCTGACGCCTCTTTTAATGGTCTC
>NZ_WLVC01000102.1:0-3273 GCF_016859735.1 Lelliottia sp. RWM.1
ATTTGAGAAAGAGCTCGTACGCAAGTACGGGCTTTTTTTTCGCATGTTGCACACCTGCGGGGGGATGAGAAGCCCCGACCGGGGTTCGACAACTGGCACAGCCAGTTGGACAGACTGAGAGCGCAGCGAACAGGCTGCCCGAAGGGCGAGCGAAGCGAGTCAATCCCCCCCTCACCGCCATATTTGAGAAAGAGCTCGTACGCAGGTACGGGCTTTTTTTTCGCATGTTGCACACCTGCGGAGTGAAGGGGAACATACGGCTGAGGTGGTCATTCCGTTCACTTTATGTTCCTTGCCACTCTGTCACCACATTACTCGTGAACGTGCCAGGGTGGCTCACCGCCCCCTGGCGACCCGGTTATTCCTTACGGCTTATCGGGGACGGGCGGAGGCAACGTCGCTGTAAGCCCTCAACTCTTCTGAAACAACTCAAATAGCTTCAGGTTATTGTTTTTGTTGATCAATATCTCAAGGGATTAAAATTACTCCTCCACCATCCGCGCATACTCTTCCGTCAGAAAATCCACCAGTGTCCTCACGGATGGCAATAGCCCACGCCTCGACGGATACACCGCATGAATGACTTCCCGGCGGGGTTCCCATTCATCCAATACCCGGACCAGCTCACCTGACGCAAGCTGGTCTTTCACCATCAAAATGGGAAGTTGCACCACACCCACACCGGCCATTGCAGCTTCCCGTAACGCCAGCATATCAGTCGTGATAAAACGCGGGGCATAGTGAATCTCCGCTTTTGCCCCTTGCGAGCCAGTCAAATCCCATTTATGAACTTGCCTCCCCTCCCCCATACTCAACCCCGGCCATCGGCTTAGCTCTGAGGGCATAACCGGTTTCCCCATACGCTGAATTAAATCTGGCCCGGCCACCAGACAATGTCCCCTGTCGGCAAGCACCCGTAAAACCAGGTCGCTGTCATCAAACGGGCGTGGACGCACGCGGATTGCGATATCGATCCCCTCGCCCACCAGATCCACCCGGCGATTGGTGGCTTCAAGCTGGAGATTAATTCCCGGGTATTTCGCCATAAAGCGCGCCAGCATCGGGCCCACGTGTACATGCAGCAACGTCACCGGACAAGTGATCCTGACAATACCGCGCGGCTCAGCCTGTAACGCCGCGACCGCCTCTTCCGCCGCCTCAGCCTCCACCAACATTGCTTTACAGTGTTGATAAAAAGTCTGGCCCACTTCGGTAACGGTAAACTGGCGTGTGGTGCGCTGAATTAATCGCACCCCAAGTCGGTCTTCAAGCTGTGCAATCCTGCGGCTCAGTTTTGATTTTGGCTGATCGAGCGCCCTTCCGGCCGCAGCGAAACCACCGTAGTCGACCACCTTCACAAACCACACGAAGTCATTGAGATCCTGCATAAAACCTCATCGTTCCATTTTAAGAACAGTGAATGTCATTTTCACTGCCTACCGGGATATTAGTTCTGAATATAAGCTAATCAATATCAACAGACTACCAGGAGAAAAACATGAAAAACGTTACAGGTGTCTATACCGCGCCTCGCCAGCACTGGGTGGGTGACGGCTTCCCCGTCAGGTCGATGTTTTCTTATCAGACTCACGGCGAACCCCTCAGCCCGTTCCTGCTACTGGATTACGCTGGCCCGTACACATTCCCGGCTGACGGAGAAAAGCGCGGCGTGGGCGAACACCCGCATCGTGGTTTTGAAACGGTCACCATCGTCTATTCCGGTGAAGTGGAGCATCGCGACTCCACTGGCAAAGGCGGCGTAATTGGCCCCGGTGATGTGCAGTGGATGACTGCAGGTGCTGGCATTCTGCATGAAGAGTTCCACTCCAGTGCATTCTCGCAGAAAGGTGGCGAGCTCAAAATGATGCAGCTTTGGGTCAACCTGCCCGCGAAGGACAAGATGGCGAAGCCGGGTTATCAGAGCATTACCAGGCATGAAATCCCGGTGGTGACGCTGTCAGAAGAACGTGGATCGCTGCGGGTAATTGCTGGCCATTATGGTGATATTACCGGCCCGGCGCACACTTTCTCGCCGCTAAATGTCTGGGATATTACCCTCCGTCAGGGAAGCCATCTCGCACTGACTCAGCCCGAAGGCTGGAGTACCGCGCTGGTAGTCCTTGAAGGCAACATCACGGTAAACGGTACAACCCAGGCGGGTGAAGCGCAGCTTGTGGTTCTCAGCCAGGAAGGCAGCAAACTGCACCTGGAAGCGAGCAGTGATGCCAAAGTGCTGCTGATGGCTGGCGCCCCTCTGAACGAACCGATTGTGGGCTACGGCCCGTTTGTGATGAACAGTAAAACCGAAATCACGGAAGCCATTCGTGATTTCAACTCCGGCCGCTTCGGCCAGATCTGAGCGTAATAAAGGAGAAGAAAATGTCTACACCTGCGAATTTTAACGGAATGCGTCCGGTCATTGACGCGAACGACGCGGTCATGTTGTTGATCGATCATCAAAGCGGACTGTTCCAGACCGTCGGGGATATGCCAATGCCGGAGCTACGCGCCCGTGCGGCGGCACTGGCTAAAATGGCGACCCTTGCCGGGATCCCGGTAATTACTACCGCATCCGTTCCACAGGGTCCAAACGGTCCTTTAATCCCGGAGATCCACGCCAACGCCCCGCATGCACAATATGTGGCACGGAAAGGCGAGATCAACGCATGGGATAACCCGGAATTTGTCGCGGCCGTAAAAGCCACCGGACGCAACACGTTGATCATTGCCGGGACAATCACCAGCGTTTGCATGGCGTTTCCGTCAATCAGCGCGGTTGCTGACGGGTATAAGGTGTTTGCGGTTATTGATGCATCCGGAACGTACAGCAAGATGGCGCAGGAGATCACGCTGGCACGGGTTGTTCAGGCGGGTGTGGTTCCAATGGATACCGCGGCGGTTGCCTCCGAGATCCAGCGGACATGGAACCGTGAAGATGCGGCAGAATGGGCCGACGTCTACACCCACATTTTCCCGGCATACCAGTTGCTGATCGAAAGTTATGCTAAAGCGCAAGAGGTCGTTAAGAATAGCGAAGTGCTCGATTCACAGCGGTAATGCACAGCTCCATGGCATAAAAACCGTGGAGCTGATTATTGCTTAACCGAACAAGCACTAAAGCGTAAAATCTGCTTGACCGTTTTAGCGCAACTCCCTATAGTAGCGCCCCGTTGCCCCCCAAGTGGTCAGGCAGCAAACAATATGGTGAGGTGTCCGAGTGGCTGAAGGAGCACGCCTGGAAAGTGTGTATACGGCAACGTATCGGGGGTTCGA
>NZ_WLVC01000103.1:0-3157 GCF_016859735.1 Lelliottia sp. RWM.1
TTCCATGATAGTTCTCCGAATGAAAGCCTGTCCTCAGCATAATACCGGGAAGGAGGGAGTGACCATCTCATTAAATATCCTACGTTAAACCTGTTTCTTTAGCTGGCATTACAAAAAGCGAGCGTCTGCATGGTACAGACAGACGCCCGAATACGATAAAAATGAGACGAAAAAAACAGGTTACTTAACCCGCTTCCCCGTTTCGTCAATGACCTTTTCGCCGTCCTCTTTGGTAAACACTCCTTTCTGACCTTCAGGTAGAATATCCAGCACTATTTCTGAAGGGCGGCAAAGACGAGTGCCAAGCGGCGTAACGACTACCGGCCGATTAATCAGGATCGGATGTTGAAGCATAAAATCAATCAACTGCTCATCACTGAATTTCTCTTCATCAAGGCCCTGGTGTTCATAAGGCTCAACATTCTTACGCAGCAATGCACGCACCGTAATTCCCATATCTGAAATAAGTTTAATCAGCTCATCACGGGTCGGTGGCGTATCGAGATAATAAATAATGGTCGGTTCGTTACCGCTGTTACGGATCATCTCCAGCGTGTTGCGTGAAGTGCCGCAGGCCGGGTTGTGATAGATGGTAATGTTGCTCATATCTTTATCTCATTACAAAGTGATGGAAAGCCGCAACGCCAGCGCGGCCAGAGTGACAAACAGCACGGGCAGAGTCATGATAATGCCGGTGCGGAAGTAATAACCCCAGGTGATCGTTATATTTTTCTGGGCAAGCACATGCAGCCAAAGCAGGGTTGCCAGACTGCCAATCGGGGTGATTTTCGGGCCTAAATCGCAGCCAATCACGTTGGCATAAATCATTGCCTCTTTGACGACGCCAGTCGCCGTACTCCCGTCAATCGACAGCGCGCCAATCAGCACCGTCGGCATATTGTTCATCACCGACGACAGGAACGCGGTCAGGAAGCCGGTGCCGAACGTCGCTGCCCATAACCCCTTTTCTGCCAGCAGGTTCAGTACACCAGACAGATACTCCGTGAGCCCGGCATTGCGCAGGCCATAGACCACCAGGTACATGCCCAGCGAAAAAAACGCCTTCTGATCGTATAAATACACACCATGAGCGTTTTCACAAAGTCTCCTTCTGCCAGGCAGCGGATAATCTTACATGTGTCTGTCGTTTTCAGAAGACGGCAGACCGGACTAAAACCATAGGCATATCATTTGCCTTCAACAAGTTCACCGAACAGCTCTTTCACCCTGTTTCTGGCGTCCGTTAGCGCTATGTGCCCTTGTCCGGTGATTTCATATACTCGCCGACTTCGTCGACCGGCCTGAACATGTCGTGAAGTGAGATACCCCTTCTTTTCCATACCGTGCAGCATCGGATACAGGGTACCCGGGCTGAGTTGATAACCGTGGTGTCGCAATTCCTCAATGATGCCCAGACCAAAGACGGGTTCTTTGGCTGCATGATGCAGGATGTGCAAACGGATCATCCCGCCGTAAAGATCTTTGTCGGTCACGCCCGGAACCTCACAGTGCTAAACTCAACAACCAACCCGCAACACCGCAACTCACTACGACCAGCCACGGCGGCAGTTTCCAGAACATCAGAGCGACCAGTGCCACAAGGGCAAGGCCGAAATCTTGCGGAGCGAGAACTGCGCTCGTCCATACTGGTTGATAGAGAGCTGCCAGCAGAAGGCCAACTACGGCTGCATTAATACCCTGCAACGCTGCTTGTGTACGGATATTGCGGCGCAGACTTTCCCAGAACGGCAATGCTCCCACAATCAGAAGGAAGGACGGTGCGAAAATTGCCAGCAGACAAACCAGACCACCCAGCCAGCCAGAAGGCACCTGGTTCATCGAAGCCCCGAGAAAGGCTGCAAAAGTGAACAATGGTCCAGGAACGGCCTGGGCAGCGCCGTAGCCAGCCAAGAATGTATCAGTGCTGACCCAGCCAGAAGGAACGACTTCAGTCTGCAGTAATGGCAGCACGACATGCCCGCCACCAAAAACCAGTGATCCGGTCCGGTAGAAAGTTTCTACCATTAACAGCGTCGGATTTGGGAATATCGCCGTCAGCAATGGTAACCCTGTCAGTAGCACAAAGAACAGCGTGAGCCAGAACAATCCGACGCGACGCCGTATTGAAACGGGCAGCGGATCATGTACCGTCGTCTGCTGAGGTTTGAACAGTAACATGCCAGTGACAGCCGCAGTGACGATTACTCCCACCTGTCCCCAGGCCGATGGCACAAGAAGCACAAAGCAGGTTGCCACTGCCATGACAGTAATACGCGGTATATCCGGGCAAAGATTTCGGGCCATGCCCCATACAGCTTGCGCGACCACCGCAACGGCTACCACTTTCAGCCCATGCAATACACCAGAGGGCATCATATCCCCGTAACTGGTCATCCCCAGCGCAAACAGGATCAGTGCAACTGCTGACGGTAGCGTGAAGCCGGCCCATGCTGCCAGCGCCCCGGTATAACCGGCACGGGACAGCCCGAGCGCTATACCAACCTGACTGCTTGCTGGTCCCGGAAGGAACTGGCACAGAGCGACCAAATCTGCATAGCTGCGCTCGGTCAACCACTGCCGTCGCGTCACAAACTCATCGCGGAAGTAACCCAGATGGGCAATTGGGCCGCCGAAGGATGTCAGGCCAAGTCGGAAGAAAATCAGAAAGACAGCCCAGGGGCTGTGATCATTCCTGGCAGTATCGTTCATGGTCAGATCCTGATTGCTGGTTTTATTGGCTATTATAATCGAATTTCGTTATCGAAATTCGATTATAATAGCCACTGCTCCCTGTGGATAGAATGATGTTTCATGCTTTCCAGATGTTTACTTCAAGAACAGTTTCAACTGCCTGGCCAGTTATGGGCTTTATTCACATTCAGTATTATTGCTGTCCTGCTTTTACCCGGAGTATGGTTTGCCGGGTGGTATTAAATTCTCTGGCAACCGCACTGATACTGGCCCCGGAATTAAGGCGCTCTGACACTATTTTTTTTTGCTCCTCGCTCAAGATGGGCGGACGACCGAAGCGTTTCCCGGCTGATCTTGCCCGAGAAATCCCTGAATGTGTGCGTTCAATCAGGGAAGGTGCGAATAAGCAGGTCATTTCTTCCCAAGCTGACTCGCTGATTAAAATTTCGCGGATCTGGGCCGATTT
>NZ_WLVC01000104.1:0-3067 GCF_016859735.1 Lelliottia sp. RWM.1
ATGATGTCCCTCTGGGATGCGCTCCGGATGAATATGATGATCTCATATCAGGAACTTGTTCGCACCTTCCCTAGGTGATTACGTTGGCCATCTTTATTCAGTTCCTGACATCCATTCTGACAAGCTACATAATCGGGTTCTTATCGCCACTTACTGCCACGTTTTTCTGATGGATATTGCTGCGGGCATTCTCTGGAAATCCAGGCAGTGCGCCATTGATGGCGTGATCATTACATCAATAGAGAATGATACGGTGCTTGGCCTGGGAGAGTGGGACCCGCCAGGAGGCTGGGAATCTTTTAAGCTCGATCTTAAAACGGGTATTCCGATTTGAAGAAGGGATTATCGCTCAAAGCTGACCTTCACATGCCCACCCATCTAGATTGAATCCTTTTAGACCTCAATAGAAGGTTGCAAATTAAGAGGGTATCTTTTGGCCAACGGGCAGCTTTGTGCCAGGAGCTGACGCTAATGAGAACATTCTGTGGAAATCAACGGGGTGTAGGTCAATTAGGCTGGACTGACCCCGCCCCGGTAGACGATCCTTGCCTATAGTTGGAGCATGAATTTCTCCCCAAGTATTAATCAAGTTGGCGGCGAACCTCGATTTCAACAATGTGGCGAGGTGTTCGCCCAAGCTTAGCATCGCCGTTAGCGACAGCGATGATATCCTCATGCTCGTCGCCAGCCCACAGGCCAACAAGCTCGTGCAGAAAAAACTCCGCGTAGGAGCAACTGGCGTCCCGCACCCGCATCGCCGAAACCGAGGTTTTGCTCGTGTCCAACTGGGTCAAATTCCTAACGAGCCGAGCTGGGGCAACCCAGAGAACCGGGCGAGGAGAGGCCGGAGTCGCGAAAAGATAGTAGGCGTGTTCTGACTGCGTGAGTATGTCCTCGCACTGCTTCAGGTTAATGCCTACCGTCGAACTGAAGGCCTGTCCCGAATTAGTGCCTTTGCGCTTTTTCACCTGCATAAGGGTCGCACGCTGGACCACTGTTTTCCCCTTGTCCACGATACGGCTCAGGAACAGCACGTCTGCTCCCAGCGGAGCACCGGCTTGTGTGTTCGCCCCTTCCTCCCGCTTACTGGGTTGACGCACGTTCACTGTCAGGCTCGGATACGTCGCCCGCGTCGTAGCCGAGAGTTGGCGCAACTGGCTGCTCACGTTGCCAATCGCCTCCTTCGTCATAGTCAGGAGGCGCGCCGTATGGGCCTCCTCGTCCTCTCCCCAAGTCTTCGAATATTCGCGACAAAATTCTTCCTCAATCTGGCTAAGCGCCCTAAAGATGACTTGCTCCACGGAAGGATCGCTCAGCCAAGTTTTAGCTCCTACGCTAGGCAACGCAGTGTCTCCCTCGACCCGGCCTACCGGCCCCTCTAAGTCCAGTGCACCCTGCTTGGACCGCAGTAGTCCCTTGCACCTCAGTTGCAGTTGCCTTACATCAGTGCCGACAAGCCGATTCGCAAACGCCAGATGTTGCTCGTCATCCATCAATCGCAAAAGCACTGGCTCGACTTCGGCAAATGCCGTCTGCTCGAGCCAAAGGCAAGCAAAACTGAGGAGCCCCTGAGCTAATTCAGGTTCCTCATTCGCTTGATCGAACAGATCCTGTCGCCAGGCCTCGCGGGCGGCCGGGCCTAGTTGTGTCCACAGCGTTTTTCGACCACTCGTCAGGGATGGCAATTCTCTGAGACTGGCTACGACGTTTTGCTGGCTAGACCGCACAGGGTCTTCAAACTCGTGCCAAGCCGCCGCAAGCGCGAGGTCAGAGGGTATGGTGTCCACGCACAATGTAGCAAGCTTCGAGAAGGCTTTGGCAACGCCCCCCTTTAAATTGTCTTTCTTCTCTTTATGCGAATAGCTGTGCCAGCGCAGGAACAGATTACGTACATCCTCTGGCAATATCATGCTGCTATGTTGGATTAGCTCAGGAAAGACTGACAGATCTGCTCGTTCCAAAACCTGTTCGCAAGCCCACCGGGACGTCTGCACTGTCTGCGAATTCGCAAAAAGAGAGAAGACGAGCTCAGGCATGCTATAGCTTGGATAGCCCGACGGCTTGTCGATATGTTCTTCCAGGTATGCGCGTACACGCTGCCAATGCTGCTGGACCAGTTGATCGAAAGCCCAATTATTCGCCCCCAGAGGAGGGTCGACTAGTTGAAGTACATAGATGCAATCTTTCTCGGACGTATTGTCCACCAACGCCCTCATAACCTGCTGATCGTCCAAAAAATAACGCTTATAATATGAACGTTCATTTAACAACCAACTCACCCAAGTCGCATGTGGCTCGATTTCCGCCACAATGATTTCACGTAAGCCCGGGGGATCGACCTTAAGTAAGCTATCCCTGAAGGTATCCTGAGCGCGCTGGTAAGAATTTGGCTCCAAGATAGAGGACGAATTCTCAATCCCCGTGGATCCGTGTCCGAGAATTTTTAAGGTCAGCGCTATCTGCCCCTGCTGTGACGCATCTCTGAATTTGCTCATAAAATGCTCACGAGCAGTTAGCAGATCTTGCCAAGCCATAACCCCAAGACTGCGGTCCTCAGTTGATAGGTGGGAGTAGTTCAGACAAAGCATTTCTTTGTCGATGATAAAATACTGTGAGAGTAATTCGACAAGCGGCTGAGCCCAACCTTCTAACGAAATACTGGCAATTCCCTTCTGATCGTCAAAGTCAATATTTATGAACAAGATTCTTTCCCTTTTCCGTAGCTGGCGACGGCGACCTTGCCATGGTGGTCTGCAAAATCTCAATAAATATACCGTAGCCAAATCGCAGGCGGTTCAAGGAACCGCTCCTAGACAACAACAAACATTATAGAATTCCGTTGAAGTTGTTATTACTTCTATTTGAAAAATTTGCATATTACCTATCCACTTTAGCCAGATTATGGTTGACCTGTTCACAGTTGACTCATACATGGTATTGTTAGCAAGTGACCTGCACCCCATTAATTCACGCAGAATGCCGTTCGCAACGTCCGCTTCACGCCCTGAGACATTCGACAAGCTTTTTATGGCTTCAGTAAGGGCGAGTGTCTCGCTTCGAGAGCCAG
>NZ_WLVC01000105.1:0-3029 GCF_016859735.1 Lelliottia sp. RWM.1
TACCGTCGCTGACATCGTGCAACGACACAGAGCTAACGCTTAGGGTGTCATTTCGCCCTCAGCCGGAACCGACCCCTAACACTCTATTTCCGTTGTCTTGACGAAAGAGACAGCGAGTATGTACGACCAAATCTACAGAAAGCACCTGATCTACTCATCGAGAGTAAGTAACTATGAATTTCCTTATGATCATGACCCTATGGTGGATATCGTCATTCATCACACACATGATGAAAGTTGGAAATATCAGAGAGTACGGCCCCACTAAAACCCATTTGCTGTTGATGGTTACTACGCTCCCTGCTGGCGTTGGTGTTTTTATCTATCCGATAGTAGAAGCGGTATGGGGAGAACTGTCATTGCTGAAAGTTATTGGTTATACCGTTTTATCCCTCATTGTCGGAGGGCTTGTTGGCAATATGATTGTTCGTGGATTATTTTCAACATCAATAGGGATTTTGCTCATAAACCCGTTGGCAATACTCTTCAGCATTGCGGGTATCGCATTCTTAATCGTGCAATATTTACCATAACATCTCTTGCCCGCACCGCCTGAGAAGCTCTCAGGGCGTTTCTGAGGACTCCGGCCTGAAACATACACCTTTCTGTGCCCATATCGAGAAAAAACGCCCCTGATGATTTCTGCGTACCTGCATGGCTATGCACTCAAGTGAATGAAGTAAGATTTCAGTCTGCGATCACCATAAAACCGGGAAAAAGCCGTATGACAAAACAGGAATCAGCCGCACTGAACATGGCAAAATTTATCCGGGCGCAGTCGCTGCTGCTGCTCGAAAAACTCGACGTGCTCGATCTTGATGACGAGGCAGCCGACTGTGAGCGAATGCACGAACAGGCAGAAGCGCTTTATCAGAAGCTGAGCGCACGCTTCGGTATACAGGACGGCGAATAAAGAGACGAAAAGAACGCTCACTTAGACGAAAAGCGTATCCAGGGCAACTATGTATATCCACCGTGTACATAGTCATGCCTGACGTTTTCGAGCAGGTCGAGCATGTAGGAACGACGAGCTTGATTGGTATCGGACACAATATGGCGATACGCCTCAAACATAACAGCACCCGCATCACCGCCCGAACGGCGAAGCATAGCGGAAATCATCCGCACAAAGAGCAGACGTTCATCGGGGCAAAGGTTCATAAGTTCTCCTGGTGAAAAACCAAACATGAAAGCACCCATCTATTAACGTCAGCTGTGAACGCTTCATTAGAAGAAAATAGGTAAACCCGGGAAAAAGATCCAAACGTTAACATCACAGGTAAACAGAAACGTCGGGTCGATCGGGAAATTCTTTCCCGGACGGCGCGGGGTTGGGCAAGCCGCAGGCGCGTCAGTGCTTTTAGCGGGTGTCAGGGCACAGCCCCGACACCCCAGAGCCGACTGTAGGTCACTGGGCGAACGCGGCGGAATGATGTCGGATGACGTCATTTTGCGGCGTTTGCCCTATCCTGCATCGTATTAAAAAATGCAGCTATGGCGCGTACGGTGCCAAAGATAAGCCCGGAGATATTCCGCTTCCTCGCTCACTGACTCGCTCCGCTCGGTCGTTCGGCTGCGGCGAGCGGGGAAAGCATGCCCGGGAATGGAAGCTACATGGGGTCCGCTTGGAAAAGGGAAAATAACCTACGCTAAGACTACTTTTTAACCAATCGGCTATTGGATATCACTCGGTTCGCGGGGCTACAGCGTTTCTGTGTCCGAAACCGAACGATTGCGTACACCATGCCAATAACATGTACGAAAGTAAGCAAAACTGTTAACGGACAGTCAGATCGTTCCGTACATCCCTTACGGTCAGGGGTTCGCGCTCAATGGAACGAAATCACTCGTTAAGCTCAAAACGCTTAACGTAGGAAAATTTCCGTTTTCCAAGCGGACCCCTACATTATCCACAGATTCAGGGGAGAAGCGGCAGAAGAACATGTGCGCAGGAAGAAAGGCCCGGAGAGAGGATCCCGGCGTTGCCGGTTTTCCATAGGCTCCGCCCCCCTGACAAGCATCACAGAATCGGACGCTCAAATCAGTGGTGGCGAAACCCGACAGGACTTAAAGATACCAGGCGTTTCCCCCTGGTGGCTCCCTCGTGCGCTCTCCTGTTCCTGCCTTTCGGTTTACCGGTGTCATTCCGCTGTTATGGCCGCGTTTGTCTCATTCCACGCCTGACACTCAGTTCCGGGTAGGCAGTTCGCTCCAAGCTGGACTGTATGCACGAACCCCCCGTTCAGTCCGACTGCTGCGCCTTATCCGGTAACTATCGTCTTGAGTCCAACCCGGAAAGACACGACAAAACGCCACTGGCAGCAGCCACTGGTAACAGGTTTGTGCGAGAGATGTGTTCAGAGTTCTTGAAGTGGCGGCCTGACTGAGGCTACACTGGAAGGACAGATTTGGTGACATGTCTCGCACAAGACTGTTACCACGGTTAGAGAATCTGCCAGGATTAACTAACCTTCGAAAAACCACCTGCCAGGGTGGTTTTTTCGTTTCCAGTGCAAGAGATTACGACGCAACAGAAAGGATCTCAAGAGGATCCTATCCCATCCCTCTCCCCCCAAAGGGAAACCAGCACCACTCCACGACACCATTTCTTTGAAAAAAATTATTGAACCCATTGATTTTAATAATAAAAAAAACAGATATAATCATGATCCACAATCACCCAACTTGGGTAATAAAATCAATGATTTATAGGTTAGGGATTTTATCAATATCGCTGCTTACAGCTGGTTGTGTTTCTACCAGCAATGTTCTTGAGTTAGGCAGGGATACATATACGGTTTCAGCAACTGCTGATGGTTTTAGAGATGCGGCATCAGCACGCCAAAGTGCCTTTAAAACAGGTTCTGAGAAATGTAATAGTCTCGGTAAAAAATTCCTGCTCACTAACGAAAACGTGGCTAACACCAGAATGGGGATAGATACCACAGTAACAGGGGTCGGTTCCGGCTGAGGGCGAAATGACACCCTAAGCTTTCGGTTCCTTGGGCCAAAGATATTCGCCAGTCAGT
>NZ_WLVC01000106.1:0-3000 GCF_016859735.1 Lelliottia sp. RWM.1
CTAAATAGCTGCGCCTAATACCGCTACACTTTTGCCTGACCATGTTTTCCTCCGGGGAATGGGCTGGCGGTTTCCATAAAATGGCGGACCTTTTTCAGTAACTGCCACATTGAGCGGCACTGATGATTACGGGTTATCGTGTCATGAAGTGCCTGCCATAGCCGTTCCACATGATTCACCCACGGCGAGTAAACCGGCTGGTAAATTACCCTGAACTTGGGATTTGCTTTCAACCAGCGCTGTGTTTCGCGGCTTTTATGGATAATGTAGTTATCAACGATCAGCGTGATTGTTTTCGCCCGCCGGTAAGTGGCTTTCAGGTGCTTCAGCAGAGCGATAAACAGCGCTGAACTTTTGCTGTTGCCGCCCACGTAGCTGACTTTACCCGTGCCACTGTGCAGTGCGCCGGCCAGATAGTATTTTTCGTTCTGCCCCGGCGTCACTACCCGTTTCTGCTGTCCGCGCAACTGCCAGTCCGCACCGATTTTAGGATTAAGGTGGATATCCACTTCATCTTCATAAAATACCGGATGCTCTGCGCTGCATTCATCCAGCGCTTTGTGGATTACCGCCATCTTTTCATCTTTATGTGGGTCACGGATACGCAGAGTTGGCGCGGCCCTGCGCCATACAAGCCCCGCAGATGGCAACCAGCGGCGAACGGTTCCTGCATGTAACTGGCAACCGGTTATCTCATTGATTTTTAATGCCAGTAATTCGGTGCTCCAGCGTGAACGTTGATAACCAAAATCGCCGGGAGAATGCTTTATCAGCTCACGTAACAGGGTGCAGATATGTTCAAAAGGCCAGCGTCGGGAGCGCCCTGCGGGTAAGGATTTCAGGCCTTCAATACCTGAGTGCGTAAACCAGTTAATCCAGCGACCAACGGATGAACGAGCACAACAGAGAGTTCTGGCAACATCGCTGACCCGTTCACCCCGATGAAGCATCAGCATGGCCGTGAGTCTGCGGGCATGATTTTTATCGCGCGTTTTATGAATAGCTTTCTGCATCAGGCGTCGTTCGCCACGGGGTATTGGTGCTATGATCGGCATCGCTCAGTCCGGTTGGTGGTTTTGGTTGGTTTGGCGATTGATCAGATCGCACAATCCGGGCTGAGTTCCCTTTCAGTGATCTACTATTCCGCGCATCTATTTAGATTAATTATTGGAGACTATCATGAAGTTTGAGAAGTCACAGGCAGCAGTTGACCGCCTGACCCCCGAGCAACGCCGGATTACCCAGGATTCGGGGACCGAAAGGCCCTTCACGGGTGAGCACAACGACAACAAGGAGCCTGGCATCTACGTCGACATAGTGTCGGGAGAGCCGCTGTTCGCTTCAACGGACAAGTTCGATTCGGGTACTGGCTGGCCCAGCTTCACCAAGCCGATCGTTCCGGCAAACGTGAACGAGGTGCGGGACAGTGCACACGGCATGGTCCGGACGGAGGTCAGGTCGGTACACGCCGACAGCCATCTGGGCCACGTTTTCCCGGACGGTCCTTCCGACCGCGGCGGTCTGCGCTACTGCATCAACTCTGCGTCCCTTCGCTTCATCCCGCGCGACGAGATGGAGTCCGAGGGATACGGTGAATATCTCGATCAAGTAGAGGAGGCTTAACATGCATCAGCGCGCTGTTCTCGCAGGAGGATGTTTCTGGGGCATGCAGGATCTGATCCGCAAGCGGCCCGGCATCATCTCGACCCGTGTGGGTTACACGGGCGGCGATATTCCGAACGCCACGTATCGTAATCACGGCACGCATGCCGAGGGGATCGAGATTGTCTTCGACCCGACAGTGACGAGCTACCGGCACATCCTGGAATTCTTCTTCCAGATCCACGATCCGACGACGCTGAACCGCCAGGGCAATGATCGTGGGCTCTCCTACCGGTCGGGCATCTATTATGTCGACGAGGAGCAGAAGCGCGTCGCCGAGGATACGATCGCCGATGTGGATGCCTCGGGGCTGTGGGATGGCAAAGTGGTGACCGAGGTCCAGCCGGTCGGCGAGTTCTGGGAGGCCGAGCCCGATCACCAGGATTATCTGGAGAAGCGGCCGGGCGGCTACACCTGCCACTTCGTCCGTCCCGACTGGGTTCTTCCAAAGCGGCATGAGGCCGGCGATGTGAGCCCTGCGGCCGGGGCTGCAGCGGAATAGGCTTCGCTGCCGTTAGTGCCGCGCCGATCCGGTTCGCAACCTCCGACGACCGCGTCAATCGACGCGGTCGTCGAACCCGGCCTTGAAGCAGATCATTCCATTCAGCCGCCGTCGCAGTGCCAGGATCCAGATATGACAGACCTCTCCTCCTTTCCCATCACGCAGCGCTGGCCAGCATCTTATCCGGATCGCTTGCAACTATACGCGGCCCCCACGCCCAACGGCGTCAAGGTCTCGATGATGCTGGAGGAGACTGGCCTGCCGTATGAGCCCCACTTCGTCGACATCTCGAACAACGAGTCGAAGGATCCAGCGTTCGTGTCGTTGAATCCCAACGGCCGCATACCCGCGATCATCGATCCGGCTGGCCCTGACGGCCAGCCCATTGGCATATGGGAAACCGGTGCGATCCTCATCTATCTGGCCGACAAGACGGGGCAGCTCATCTCAACAACACCCGCCCAGCGGTACGAGACTCTGGCCTGGGTGTTCTTTCAGGTGTCGGGCGTTGGGCCGACCTTCGGACAGCTAGGCTTTTTCCTGCGATTTGCCGGCAAGGACTATGAGGACAAGCGACCTCGGCAGCGCTTTGTTGATGAATCCAGGCGTCTTCTCGGGGTCCTGGATCACCGGCTGGAGGGCCGCGAATGGATTGTCGATGATTACTCGATCGCGGACATTGCGACGTTTGGCTGGGTGAATGCGCTGGTCGAATTCTACGCAGCGGGCGACATCCTCGGCCTAAGCAGCTATTCGAACGTGCAGGCATGGCTCGAACGCGGGCTGGCGCGACCGGCTGTACAGCGTGGCCTGCGAATTCCTGCGAGGCCTGCATG
>NZ_WLVC01000107.1:0-2907 GCF_016859735.1 Lelliottia sp. RWM.1
AGGGGTCTGACGCTCAGTGGAACGAAAACTCACGTTAAGCAACGTTTTCTGCCTCTGACGCCTCTTTTAATGGTCTCAGATGTCCTTTGGTCACCAGTTCTGCCAGCGTGAAGGAATAATGGCCGAGCATATTGATATGTCCGTGGCAAAGCGGGGAGAGGCGTGCGATATCTTCATCATTCAGTGTTTCACCCTGCGCCCGGAGATGATCCAGGGCTGCCTGCATATAAATAGTGTTCCATAACACGACGGCGTTAGTGACCAGCCCCAGTGTGCCCAGTTGATCTTCCTGACCGTCGGTATATCGTTTTCTTATCTCACCTTTTTGACCGTGACAGATGGCTCTGGCAACGGCATGGCGACTTTCTCCCCGATTAAGCTGGGTCAGAATGCGCCGGCGGTAATCTTCATCATCAATATAATTAAGCAGATACAGCGTTTTGTTGATGCGCCCCACTTCAATGATTGCCTGAGTCAGTCCGGAAGGACGTTCACTTTTCAGCAATGAACGGACCAGCACTGAAACCTGTACTTTGCCCAGCTTCAGGGAGCCAGCGGTCCGGATCATTTCGTCCCACTGAAGGACTATTTTTCGGGGATCTGATTGCCCTCTGGCAATATCATTCAGCACGCCATAGTCGGCATCATGGTCCATTCGCCAGAAAACCGAAGCACCGGCATCAGCCAGGCGTGGAGAAAACTGGTATCCCAGCAGCCAGAAAAGGCCAAAGACAAGTTCGCTGGCACCTGCTGTATCGGTCATAATTTCGGTTGGATTCAGCCCGGTCTCCTGTTCCAGAAGACCTTCCAGCACAAAGATAGAGTCCCTCAGCGTCCCCGGTATAACGATGCCATGAAAGCCGGAATACTGATCGGACACAAAGTTGTACCAGGTGATCCCTCTGTTATTACCAAAGTATTTGCGGTTCGGTCCGGCATTGATTGTTCTGACTGGCGTAACAAAGCGCATTCCATCTGCAGATGCCACTTCTCCTCCACCCCATATCTGTGCCAGTGGCAGCGTTGCCTGAAAATCAACCAGTCTGGCATTAGCGCTGGTGATAGTTTCAGCCCGCAGATAGTTCGCTTTTGTCCAGTTCAGCCGGTGTCGGGTCAGTGCAGGAACATTTGATCTGATCAGTGGTTCCAGACCGATATTGCAGGCTTCAGCCATCAGCACGGCGCTGATGCTGACGGGCAGATCATCAACTCTGGCACTGGCTTCACTAGCATGGAAAAACTCATCAGCAAATCCGGTATGGGCGTTAATTTCGAGCAGCAACTCCGTTAAATCCACCGGAGGGAGTAGATCACTGATCATTTTGCTCAGTCGTTTCAGACTGTCCGGCTCATCAAGACTGGCGAGGGGAGAAATTGTCAACCGGGGCTTCGGGCCAGAAACATCGAGTTCGACAGCCTCATTTTCGCAAAGACGTGCAGCAACCTGTCTGTAACGACTATCAAGCTGATGACCCAGAGATTTTATTGCTTCCTGCGGGTCTGTCGGGTGCCCCAAAGAACGATAAACCTTAATCCGGTTTGCCTGCCAGTCAGCACCCTGTAGTAATCTTGCACGAGGATCTCCCCACCGGTTACTGCCGGTAACGTAGACATCCCTCCGCCTCAGACTATCCTGCAGTTTACTGAGAAAGCAGAGCGTGTATCCCCTGCGGGTGATATGTTTTTCCTTGTTAATCACCAGCCGTTTCCATGACCGACTGATAATTTCCGTTGGTGCGTCGTCAAAAAACTGCCGCCGTGAGCTGAACTCCCGGCTGAGGTAGTCACAGGCATTCAGAGTGGTAACCCCGGCAGGTGCGGATGAAAATTTAACGGTATTCAGCAGATGGGGCAGGAAACGACGAACGCGCCCGTACTGCTCCACCATTTCTTCATGAAAATTATCGTCTGAGGGCCGGGCAATTTCACGGACAAGCGTGATGATTTCAGCCAGCTTTTGCCTTGGGATGTAGCTGAACACCTCAGCACGAATCGATTCGTCCGGTGTTTCTTCTTTCAGCAGGTACGAACATGCGCTGGCGAGCGCCAATGCAGATTTATCCAGATCCTTCAGCGAGCGGAGCCGTTTTTTCTGCCCAATCTTTCTGGCGTCACGGATGATAACGGCCAGCATGGCGTCCAGAACGTCCAATGCATCATCCAGCGCCAGCGTTTCCCATGCAAGGACAAAGGCAACCAGAACCGCCATCCTTTTCTGCGGTGACATCCTGGCAATATTGAACACCGAAGTCATACCAGCATAACGTGCGAGATTTTTCAGGCGCACAGCCGGGAGTGTACTCAGGTTTTCAGCATGCAGGCCAAAATCGTTCAGAGTTTTCCAGCGTTCAATTGCTTCATTAAACGCCGGACCACTGATGGTCACAGGGCCCTTTTTCAGTGATTCCAGTAAAGACAGGCGGCTGCAATCAGTTGGCCCCAGCAGCATCTCCAGCTGTGAACGCTGTTCGGCTGACGGTATCAGTGCCAGTTTGTTCCACAGGCGCAACGTCGCCTTTTCCCTTACCTCTGAAATCAACCGGGTCAGCGTAGTGGCTCCGGGGAGAATAATACGATGTTGCATAAGCCACCCTGTCGCCAGATCGAAAAGCAGGCCAGGACGTTCGTTGCTTATCCAGCTCCGGGTATATAAAAGACGGGTAAGGCGAAATGTCCAGGGCCAGGCAAATTCACGATACTGATAGTGCTGACGTATCAGCGCTGCATGCTCACGGCGGGTATTTTCCCTCTGACCGTATTCTGCAAGAACGGTGATATCACGAATCCCGAGCTGTCTGGCGGTAAAATGCCGGACGCCGGAAGGAATATGATTCATATCGGTGAGGAAGGTGCCCAGAAAACGGACACATCCAATTTGCAGGGCAATGCCCAGACGGTTGTGATCAC
>NZ_WLVC01000108.1:0-2770 GCF_016859735.1 Lelliottia sp. RWM.1
GCATCTGGTGTGAACTCGAAGAGTAGGGCGGGACACGTGGTATCCTGTCTGAATATGGGGGGACCATCCTCCAAGGCTAAATACTCCTGACTGACCGATAGTGAACCAGTACCGTGAGGGAAAGGCGAAAAGAACCCCGGCGAGGGGAGTGAAAAAGAACCTGAAACCGTGTACGTACAAGCAGTGGGAGCCTCTTTATGGGGTGACTGCGTACCTTTTGTATAATGGGTCAGCGACTTATATTCTGTAGCAAGGTTAACCGAATAGGGGAGCCGAAGGGAAACCGAGTCTTAACTGGGCGTTAAGTTGCAGGGTATAGACCCGAAACCCGGTGATCTAGCCATGGGCAGGTTGAAGGTTGGGTAACACTAACTGGAGGACCGAACCGACTAATGTTGAAAAATTAGCGGATGACTTGTGGCTGGGGGTGAAAGGCCAATCAAACCGGGAGATAGCTGGTTCTCCCCGAAAGCTATTTAGGTAGCGCCTCGTGAATTCATCTTCGGGGGTAGAGCACTGTTTCGGCTAGGGGGCCATCCCGGCTTACCAACCCGATGCAAACTACGAATACCGAAGAATGTTATCACGGGAGACACACGGCGGGTGCTAACGTCCGTCGTGAAGAGGGAAACAACCCAGACCGCCAGCTAAGGTCCCAAAGTCATGGTTAAGTGGGAAACGATGTGGGAAGGCACAGACAGCCAGGATGTTGGCTTAGAAGCAGCCATCATTTAAAGAAAGCGTAATAGCTCACTGGTCGAGTCGGCCTGCGCGGAAGATGTAACGGGGCTAAACCATGCACCGAAGCTGCGGCAGCGACACTATGTGTTGTTGGGTAGGGGAGCGTTCTGTAAGCCGTTGAAGGTGTCCTGTGAGGGGTGCTGGAGGTATCAGAAGTGCGAATGCTGACATAAGTAACGATAATGCGGGTGAAAAGCCCGCACGCCGGAAGACCAAGGGTTCCTGTCCAACGTTAATCGGGGCAGGGTGAGTCGACCCCTAAGGCGAGGCCGAAAGGCGTAGTCGATGGGAAACAGGTTAATATTCCTGTACTTGGTGTTACTGCGAAGGGGGGACGGAGAAGGCTATGTTAGCCGGGCGACGGTTGTCCCGGTTTAAGCATGTAGGCGGAGAGTTTAGGTAAATCCGGACTCTTTTAACGCTGAGGTGTGATGACGAGGCACTACGGTGCTGAAGTAACAAATGCCCTGCTTCCAGGAAAAGCCTCTAAGCATCAGGTAACACGAAATCGTACCCCAAACCGACACAGGTGGTCAGGTAGAGAATACCAAGGCGCTTGAGAGAACTCGGGTGAAGGAACTAGGCAAAATGGTGCCGTAACTTCGGGAGAAGGCACGCTGATATGTAGGTGAAGCCCCTGCGGGTGGAGCTGAAATCAGTCGAAGATACCAGCTGGCTGCAACTGTTTATTAAAAACACAGCACTGTGCAAACACGAAAGTGGACGTATACGGTGTGACGCCTGCCCGGTGCCGGAAGGTTAATTGATGGGGTCAGCGGCAACGCGAAGCTCTTGATCGAAGCCCCGGTAAACGGCGGCCGTAACTATAACGGTCCTAAGGTAGCGAAATTCCTTGTCGGGTAAGTTCCGACCTGCACGAATGGCGTAATGATGGCCAGGCTGTCTCCACCCGAGACTCAGTGAAATTGAACTCGCTGTGAAGATGCAGTGTACCCGCGGCAAGACGGAAAGACCCCGTGAACCTTTACTATAGCTTGACACTGAACACTGGTCCTTGATGTGTAGGATAGGTGGGAGGCTTTGAAGCGTGGACGCCAGTCTGCGTGGAGCCGCCCTTGAAATACCACCCTTTAATGGCTGGTGTTCTAACGTGGACCCGTGATCCGGGTTGCGGACAGTGTCTGGTGGGTAGTTTGACTGGGGCGGTCTCCTCCCAAAGAGTAACGGAGGAGCACGAAGGTTAGCTAATCCTGGTCGGACATCAGGAGGTTAGTGCAATGGCATAAGCTAGCTTGACTGCGAGAGTGACGGCTCGAGCAGGTGCGAAAGCAGGTCATAGTGATCCGGTGGTTCTGAATGGAAGGGCCATCGCTCAACGGATAAAAGGTACTCCGGGGATAACAGGCTGATACCGCCCAAGAGTTCATATCGACGGCGGTGTTTGGCACCTCGATGTCGGCTCATCACATCCTGGGGCTGAAGTAGGTCCCAAGGGTACGGCTGTTCGCCGTTTAAAGTGGTACGCGAGCTGGGTTTAGAACGTCGTGAGACAGTTCGGTCCCTATCTGCCGTGGGCGCTGGAGAATTGAGGGGGGCTGCTCCTAGTACGAGAGGACCGGAGTGGACGCATCACTGGTGTTCGGGTTGTCATGCCAATGGCATTGCCCGGTAGCTAAATGCGGAAGAGATAAGTGCTGAAAGCATCTAAGCACGAAACTTGCCCCGAGATGAGTTCTCCCTGACCCTTTAAGGGTCCTGAAGGAACGTTGAAGACTACGACGTTGATAGGTCGGGTGTGTAAGCGTAGCGATACGTTGAGCTAACCGATACTAATGAACCGTGAGGCTTAACCTTACAACGCCGAAGATGTTTTGGCGGAAGAGACATGATAATCAGCCTGATACAGATGATATTAGCCGGCGAAAGCGGGTTAATGAACAGAATTTGCCTGGCGGCTTTAGCGCGGTGGTCCCACCTGACCCCATGCCGAACTCAGAAGTGAAACGCCGTAGCGCCGATGGTAGTGTGGGGTCTCCCCATGTGAGAGTAGGGAACTGCCAGGCATCAA
>NZ_WLVC01000109.1:0-2717 GCF_016859735.1 Lelliottia sp. RWM.1
GGTAAGCAGAGTTTTTGAAATGTAAGGCCTTTGAATAAGACAAAAGGCTGCCTCATCGCTAACTTTGCAACAGTGCCTCATAACTTTCTTGTCCTGTGCTATTTTCTGGGGCAGCCTTTTTCTATGGTGGTTCTTTTGAAATCCAGTCTACCTGAGAAAAATAAAAGAACCCTTGCAGATAAAATAAAAAAACTCAATTTATCCAGTGAGCAGGAGGTATTTCTTCTTTCCTTGCTGGAAGAGAATGATGGTACAACTCATTTGTCCCCTGTCCGGAAAAAGAAAAAAGCAGCAAAAAATAAACAGGGCCGATAATTATAACCGCACAGATACACTGTGCTGAATTTGAATATGCAGGTATTCTATTTTTTTAATGGCAGAATAAATTATCAGAATTCGCTGGCGTGTGGAAGATGTAACATATCCGTACAGTGAGATTTCTGGCCGGGATTTAAAGCGCCAGTATTTCTGACGCTTGC
This sequence comes from Lelliottia sp. RWM.1, assembly GCF_016859735.1. Classification (NCBI taxonomy): domain Bacteria; kingdom Pseudomonadati; phylum Pseudomonadota; class Gammaproteobacteria; order Enterobacterales; family Enterobacteriaceae; genus Lelliottia; species Lelliottia sp. RWM.1. The sequence continues at coordinate 480 of NZ_WLVC01000109.1, forward strand.
CGTTATTCCAGGTTATTTCAGACCGTAAGTTGATACGGCATCCTGAAGTCTGGTGCTCCGTGTCATCAGATCCCGCGTGGAGCTGGCCGACTGTGCGACCATCGTGCTGTTATCCTGAGCCATCAGCTCCACCTTTTCAACAGAACGGTTAATGAGTGTCAACGCTGCCGTCTGTTCTTCTGTCGTGTGATAGAGCTCATTGATCATGGACGACACCCTGGAGACTTCGGCACGGATGCTTTCAATATGACCGCTGGCGATCTCTACGGTTTTTTCGCCGGAAGCCACGGTATCAACCGTCGCGCCAATGAGCCCCTTAATCTCTGCCGCTGCGGAAGCTGAATGCTGAGCCAGTTTTCTGACCTCGCTGGCCACCACGGCAAAACCGCGTCCATGTGAGCCTGCCCGTGCGGCCTCGACTGCGGCATTCAGTGCAAGAATGTTGGTCTGAAAAGCAATATTATCGATAACACTGATAATATTAACGATTTTTTCGCTGGCCTGAGAAATTGATTTCATCATGACCTTTGTTTCATTCATTGCTGCTTCACCTTTTCCGGCAGAGTCATCTGCGGAGGCTGCAAGTTTTACTGTTTCTGCAGCTGTATCCGCACTCTGACGCACTGCGGCCATCAGTTCTTCAGTGGCCTGAGCGGTATGCTGAAGATTCGCCAGCGTTTCTGTCGTCCGGGCATTCAGCTCCTCTGTTCCGGCAGCCAGTTGCGAGCCTGCCACCGACATTTCCCTGATTTGAACATCAGTATCGTTTACCAGTGAATAAAGACGGATCCCGACCTGGTTGACGTTACGCAACATCATGCCAATTTCATCAACCCTGTCGAGTCTGGGGGAGCCGGGCTCTTTGCCTGATGCCATATCCTGAAGATGTTTAAGCACCATACCCACAGGCTTGCTGATCTGCTGGCGTAAAAACCAGTCGGCGAGCAGGAAGGCGATTATCATCACACCGGGCAACACCCACGGAGAAGTGTCTGTCATGCTGCCGGCCAGGCTCATGAGCAGTGCCCCAGCAAGAGCGATCCGCATACGAGCCTGAACAGATATCTTTTTAAACAGGGATAAAAAGGAAAATAACCCGGTTCTGACAACAACGCCTTTATGCAGTTTTTTCCCACGCCCACGGTTCTCTTTCAGATGTATATAAAGCTGTTCTGCTTGCTTCACTTCTTCCGGCAGCGGCGTATAGCGGACGGACATGTACCCGAAAAGCTGGTTTCCTTTATAGAGAGGGGACATGTTTGCCCTGACCCAGTAATGATCACCGTCTTTACGACGGTTTTTGACCGTACCAGCCCAGCATTCTCCCTGCTTAAGCGTGTTCCACATATCACGAAATGCTTCCTCTGGCATATCCGGATGTCGCATGATGTTATGTGGCTGTCCGGACAGTTCCTCCTGCGTGTAACCGCTGGCCTCAATAAATGCTGAGTTTGTATAAGCGATATGACTGTGGATGTCTGTTGTGGACATCAGTACGATATTTTTATCCAGTACATACTCATTTTGAGTGACCGGAGAATTAATTCTCATGTTCATTATCCTGAATGAATAACGGAGATATCACTGGCATTCTTTTCTTTGTTTCTCTGTTCGTAACAGAATTGCCATAATAGATATCTTGAATGTCGTGTTTTATAATTATGTCGGAGTGACCAGGTGCCCCCCGGTCTGGCAGATGACTTTAGTATTGCATGGGAATAGTTCTCATTTTATTTTATGGGTTATGTAAATCCGTTTTCGTTTCTGATGCCGTGTGATACCCCTTCCTGATATTGCGTTCCGGAAAATGCAAGGAAGGGGAGAAACTGGCGAAGGAACAAATTAAATAATTAAAAATATAACCAGTGGCAGGAAGAGTTAACTCTCCCTGTGCAGGCTGGTTTATGGTGCTTTAAACGTTACGTCAGGATCTTGCTGTTCCGGAATGACAACTAATGTTCATCTGTAAACGCGCGGCATATTATATGACATATGTCACATTTTTTCCAAGAACATAAATGTGGAAATATTTAGACAAACAGGTTGATGAGTGGATTTTAACTTAAATTTTAAGATTGATATCTGATTTCGGGTGTTTCAGTGTGCACAGTACCAGGTTTTTCTGATTATTTATCCATTTTACTGACAAAGCATGGTTGTTGGCACTGTTGCAAAGTTAGCGATGAGGCAGCCTTTTGTCTTATTCAAAGGCCTTACATTTCAAAAACTCTGCTTACC
>NZ_WLVC01000010.1:0-115469 GCF_016859735.1 Lelliottia sp. RWM.1
TCCCCATGTGAGAGTAGGGAACTGCCAGGCATCAATTAAGCAGGAAACCCCGGTCCGTAAGGTCCGGGGTTTTTTGCGTCTGTGAGTATGAACGAAAAAACAGACCTAACGGCTTGTCATCCACTGCTGAATAAAGCTAACCATCCCGTCAGTATCATTCAGATCCAAAACCGGTACTGGAAGTGATAGCCCAGTGTCGCTGGCGACAGCAATAACATGCTCATCCAGTGTTAATTCACACGTATCATGATCTGCATCGCGCCTGAAAAGTAGGATCTTTGCCACCGACTCATGCTTGAATCCTTCGACCAGGACCAAATCCAGCGCCGAATGATCCATTCGGCTGACAAGAAAACCCAGATCCAGCGTTTTTTCATCGGGTGTCTCGGTCATCAGCGCCCATCGTTGACGACTTGCGACGATTGTTTGTGCAGCTCCAGCTTTTCGTAATTCGTAGCTGTCTTTGCCGGGTTTATCGACATCCATATTATGATGAGTATGTTTGATTAACCCTGGCCGGACTCCTGCGGAACAAAGAGCGGGTATCAATTTTTTTAACAAGGTGGTTTTGCCTGTACCACTCCAGGCAGAAATGGCTAAAACGGGAATCATTTTTTCTCCTGCATCATCTGCAAATCTTTTATTGTATTCACGTTCATAAAGGCATCTTTTAGATCGCTAAAGTCAATTGAATGGCCGCCAACCTGATGCATGAACACCATCACGCGGCGTTCCCCAGAAACCAGATATGCCTGCAGGTCTGGGATTAATTTTCTGTGAATCAATGTAATAACTGGGTGATCTCTCTCTCCATCATGTACCCATACCGCCGGGACCTCATTGTTCTGGCTCGCCAGTCGTTCGGCGAGACAAGATGGAATAAAGGGCGTATCGCAGGGGCAAAACAGAAACCACTCACCGTCAGATTGCTGCATAACAGAGAGCATACCGGCAAGTGGCCCAGGATAATCGATGAGAGTATCTTGATAAACTGGATAGCCACTTTGGCGGTAAATCTCTATATGACGGTTAGCACTGATGACGATCTCGGCCACCTGGCCCTGAAGTGCGTCCGCTACATGTTGCCACAACGGTTTGTTGTTAAGCGTCTGCAAGCCCTTATCTTTCCCACCCATCCGCGTCGCTCTTCCGCCTGCCAGCACGACTCCGATAATTTTCCGGCACTGATTCACAAATATCGCCTCTTTTATTGTGGGATTGACCCTGCTAACGTGTCTTTCTAAATGAAAGGAGCACCACCATGAAATGTAAACGTCTGAATGAAGTTATTGAACTCCTCCAGCCAGCCTGGCAAAAAGAGCCAGAGCTGAACCTGATGCAATTTTTACAGAAACTGGCGAAAGAGTCAGGCTATGACGGTGAATTGACAGACCTTTCTGATGACATCCTGATCTATCACCTTAAAATGCGTGACTCGACAAAAGATGCCGTTATTCCTGGTATCCAGAAAGATTATGAGGAAGATTTTAAAACCGCATTGTTGCGCGCACGTGGCGTAATTAAAGAGTAAAAGCTTGTAAGAGGCGACACCGAAATCGCCACAAAATGATATCCTGAATCATTCGTATAATTTCCGGATGATCGGATGAACGACCAGGCTTTTACTTTCCAGACATTACACCCGGATACCATTATGGATGCCCTTTTCGAACAGGGGATTCGAGTGGACTCCGGGTTAACTCCCTTAAATAGCTATGAAAACCGCGTCTATCAATTTCAGGATGAGGATCGTCAGCGCTTTGTCGTTAAGTTCTATCGCCCCCAGCGCTGGTCTGCGGAGCAAATCCAGGAAGAACATCAGTTTGCACATGATCTATTGACCGATGATGTTCCCGTTGCTGCGCCATTAAAATTCGATGGCCAAACATTGCTGACGCATCAGGGATTCTATTACGCAGTATTTCCGAGCCTCGGTGGTCGCCAGTTTGAAGCTGATAATATTGACCAAATGGAATGGGTTGCTCGTTATCTTGGCCGAATTCATCAGACGGGACGCAAAAAACCGTTTATTGCTCGTCCAACGATGGGCATTCAGGAATATCTTCTCGAACCACGCCAGGTATTCGAAATGTCTGCGCTTATTCCCGGTGCGTTGAAGGATGATTTCCTTGCTGCGACAGATAAACTTATCGAAACAGTAAAAGCCTGCTGGCGAGATGATACGCCAGCTCTTCGTCTGCATGGTGATTGCCATGCCGGTAATATTCTCTGGCGTGATGGCCCACTGTTTGTTGACCTTGATGATGCCCGCATGGGGCCTGCGATCCAGGATCTGTGGATGTTACTCAATGGCGATAAAGCTGAGCAGCGTATGCAGCTTGAAACTATCATTGAGGCTTATGAAGAGTTTAGCCCCTTTAATTCAGACGAAATTGCCTTGATAGAGCCTTTACGGGCAATGCGTTTTGTTTATTATCTCGCATGGTTAATCAGGCGTTGGGACGACCCCGCTTTTCCCAGAAACTTCCCGTGGCTAACCGGGGAAGATTACTGGCGTAACCAGACATCCATATTTATTGAGCAGGTTAAGGTTCTGCAGGAACCGCCTCTGCAATTAACGCCAATGTATTAATCGGACACACCCAGGAGAAAGTTGATTATGAAAAAAATATGGCTCGCGCTGGCAGGTATGATTCTGGCATTTAGCGCTTCTGCTGCGCAGTTTACCGACGGTAAACAGTACATCACCCTTGATAAGCCTGTTGCCGGTGAGCCTCAGGTACTGGAGTTTTTCTCCTTCTATTGCCCACACTGCTATCAGTTCGAGCAAGTTCTTCATGTCTCTGATAACGTGAAAAAAAAGCTGCCTGAAGGCACTAAAATGACCAAGTACCACGTTGAGTTTCTGGGCCCTCTGGGCAAAGACCTGACTCAGGCGTGGGCGGTTGCGATTGCGCTGGGCGTGGAAGACAAAATCACCTCCCCAATGTTCGAGGCCGTTCAGAAAACTCAGACTGTTCAAACCACCGCGGATATCCGTAAGGTATTTGTTGATGCTGGCGTGAAAGGTGAAGATTATGATGCGGCGTGGAATAGCTTTGTTGTGAAATCACTGGTCGCTCAACAGGAAAAAGCGGCTGCAGACCTTCAGCTTCAGGGTGTGCCGGCAATGTATGTTAACGGTAAATATCAGCTGAATATGCAGGGCATGGATACCAGCAGCATGGACATCTTCGTGCAGCAATATGCAGATACAGTGAAATATCTGGTCGAGAAGAAGTAAAAAGAAAAACGCCGGTCATTGACCGGCGTTTTTGTATGAAGATTTTATCTCTTCTATCTGTTCATCTTTCTCTTTCCAGAGTGTATTGAGCCAGAGCTGGAAACGACGTTTGAAGTTTTTATCGCCCACGTAATCACCATGCAGTTCAGCGTTCACCGGGATGAGGTCAACACGGACAACAATGCGCGTTAGCTTTCCGCTGAGCATATCGTAGAACGGAGTTTTATCATTTTCCGGGTAGCACAGAGTGACATTGAGTAATTTGTCGAACTGCTCGCCAAGAACATTAAGTGTCATTGCAATGCCTGCGGCTTTTGGCGGCAATAAATGTTGGTAAGGCGAGCGAGTCTGAAGACGTTTTACTTCGGTGAAGCGAGATCCTTCAACAAAGTTGACTATGGTTGTGGGGTGAAACCGAAACTTTTCGCATGAGCGACGTGTTGTTTCGACATCTTTTCCACGACGTTCCGGATGACGAAGTAAATAACCGCGTGAATAGCGCTTCATAAACGGCATATCCAACGCCCAGCATGCCAGGCCAATAAAAGGGACCCAGGCCAACTGCTGCTTCAGGAAATACTTGTTCATTGGGATATGTTTGCGGAAAAGCACGCATAAAACCACGATATCTGCCCAACTGTGATGATTGCAGATCAGTAAATACCAGTTTTTTTTGTTCAGCCTTTCCAGCCCTTCCACGTCCCATTTCAGGTGGGGATTCAGATAGAGCAGTACGGCAAGTCCTTCGCACCAACAGTACATCATAAAATTACAGAATGCCGAAACCGCACGCCAGGCAGAGGGGACAGGCAACAGTAATTTAATTATTCCGGCGATAATGATCGGCACAGAACAGGCGATGGTAACCAGAATAGTTAAAATGATGCTTAACAGTATTGTTATCGCAGCGAGTAATCTCGACATGATGAGCTTTTTCAGATGGTTAGCTGTAATTTAGCGATCGGCTTTCCGGCGCTGGGCGCTGATTTTACCAGAAAAAAGACGACATAATGGTCCTTTCATACTGACAGTTTGAGACATTTTCCTCTCCATTGTGGCCTTATCTATAGTTAGGCCAGAGGCGAGGCTTATATCCACATCGGACAGATTATCACCAGATGGAAATATGCAATGAAGATCCATTCATAACAACATGATAATAAAGAGTAAATTATAAACTATCATATATTGGCGATAACTTTTATTCAGGTGTATCGAAAATATGCACAAACTTATCCACAGTTCAATTTTGCGAGGGATCCTGACGATCGTAAAATCTTTTGTGGTATTTGGTGCTAAAAACTGATGTTTTCATCCTTCTGTGGCATCCTTTATCCATAAATTGATTAAAGGCACGGACATTATGGTTCAGATCCCAGAAAACCCTCTTATTCTCGTCGACGGCTCTTCTTACCTGTATCGGGCGTATCATGCGTTTCCTCCTCTGACCAATAGTGCAGGAGAACCCACCGGCGCGATGTATGGCGTGCTTAACATGCTACGCAGCCTGATTCTGCAATATCAACCATCCCATGCTGCCGTTGTGTTTGATGCCAAAGGTAAAACTTTCCGCGATGAGTTGTTTGAAGACTACAAATCCCATCGTCCTCCTATGCCGGATGAGTTGCGCGCGCAAATTGAACCGTTGCATACCATGGTTAAAGCAATGGGGCTACCACTGCTGGCAGTCTCCGGTGTCGAAGCTGACGACGTGATCGGGACACTGGCGAGGGAAGCCGAAAAAATGGGGCGTCCGGTGCTGATCAGTACGGGTGATAAAGATATGGCGCAGTTGGTTACGCCTGGTATCACCTTGATTAACACCATGACTAATACCATCCTTGGGCCAGAAGAAGTGGTCACGAAATACGGTGTGCCACCGGAGCTGATCATTGATTTTCTTGCCTTAATGGGCGACTCCTCAGATAACATCCCAGGCGTGCCGGGTGTTGGTGAGAAAACGGCGCAAGCATTACTGCAAGGGCTGGGGGGGATTGATACCCTTTACAAGGAATCGGATAAAATTGCCGGTCTGACGTTCCGTGGTGCGAAAACCATGGCGGCTAAACTGGAGCAAAATAAAGAGCTGGCTTACCTCTCTTATAAACTCGCAACCATCAAAACTGACGTTGAGTTAGAACTGGGATGTGAACAGCTTGAAGTACAGCAACCTGCAACAGATGAGTTGCTAACCCTGTTTAAAAAGTACGAATTTAAGCGCTGGACGACAGACCTGGAAGCTGGCAAATGGATGCAGGCTAAAGGTGTAAAATCTGCTGTAAAACCAAAAGAAACGATTGTGGCTGAGGCAGAAGAAGCAGAAGAGCAGACCAGTACACTTTCTTCTGAACGCTATGAAACCCTGCTCGATGAAACCCAGTTGATAACCTGGATCGAAAAGCTTAAGAACGCACCTGTCATCGCGTTTGATACAGAAACTGATAGCCTGGACAATATCTCTGCCAATATGGTCGGCCTCTCGTTTGCAACTGAGCCTGGTATTGCTGCGTATGTACCTGTGGCACATGACTACCTGGATGCGCCAGATCAGATCCCGCGTGCGCGTGCGCTTGAATTGCTCAAGCCGCTTCTTGAAGACGAGAAGGTGCTTAAAGTCGGGCAAAATCTGAAGTTCGATCGTGGCATTTTGCAAAATTACGGCATCGAACTGCGTGGCATTGCCTTCGATACAATGCTGGAGTCCTACATTCTGGATAGCGTTGCTGGCCGTCATGATATGGATTCCCTTTCGGACCGTTGGCTCAAGCACAAAACCATTACGTTTGAAGAAATTGCCGGGAAGGGCAAAAATCAACTGACGTTTAACCAGATTGCGCTGGAAGAAGCGGGCCGTTATGCGGCAGAAGATGCGGATGTCACGTTGCAATTGCATCTTAAAATGTGGCCGAAACTGCAGAAACAGGAAGGCCCACTCAATGTCTTTAAGCACATTGAAATGCCACTGGTTCCGGTATTATCCCGTATTGAACGCAATGGCGTAAAAATTGATCCTGCTGTTTTGCATCATCACTCTGGTGAGCTTGCTGTCCGCCTGTCTGAGCTTGAGCAAAAAGCGCATGACATTGCAGGTGAGCCATTTAATCTTTCATCGCCTAAGCAATTACAAACTATTCTGTTTGAAAAACAGGGTATTAAGCCGCTGAAAAAAACACCGGGTGGTGCGCCATCGACGTCAGAAGAGGTACTCGAAGAGCTGGCGCTAGATTACCCGTTACCTAAAGTCATTCTGGAGTATCGCGGTCTGGCTAAGCTGAAATCGACCTATACCGATAAACTTCCGTTGATGATAAACCCGAAAACGGGTCGTGTTCATACGTCTTACCATCAGGCGGTTGCGGCGACTGGTCGGCTTTCATCGACCGATCCAAACCTGCAAAACATTCCCGTACGTAATGAAGAAGGGCGTCGTATTCGCCAGGCGTTCATCGCGCCAGACGATTATGTGATTGTCTCTGCCGACTACTCACAAATTGAGTTGCGTATTATGGCGCATTTATCGCGTGATAAAGGCCTGCTGACAGCCTTTGCGGAAGGGAAGGATATCCACCGGGCGACGGCTGCAGAAGTCTTTGGACTATCGCTGGATAGTGTGACGAATGAACAACGTCGTAGTGCGAAAGCGATCAACTTTGGTTTGATCTACGGTATGAGCGCGTTTGGCCTTTCACGCCAATTAAACATTCCACGTAAAGAGTCACAGAAGTATATGGATCTCTACTTCGAGCGCTATCCGGGGGTTCTGGATTATATGGAGCGGACGCGCGCGCAGGCGAAGGAAAAAGGTTACGTCGAAACGCTGGAAGGCCGTCGTCTTTATCTGCCGGACATCAAATCCAGCAATGCGGCGCGTCGTGCTGGGGCGGAGCGTGCAGCTATCAACGCACCAATGCAAGGAACCGCTGCTGACATCATTAAACGGGCAATGATTGCTGTTGATGCTTGGTTGGAAAAAGAGAAACCGCGAGTGCGCATGATTATGCAGGTACACGATGAACTGGTGTTCGAAGTGCACAAAGATGATCTTGATTCAGTCTCGCAGAAGATCCACGAACTGATGGAAAGCAGCATGAAACTTGACGTACCACTTCTGGTGGAAGTGGGCAGTGGAGAAAATTGGGATCTCGCTCACTAAGCGTTCAATGAATAACGTGATTTTTATGTAACTTAGCAACATAACAACGCGTGTTTTGTGATGATCATTAGAATTACCTATGTAAAGAGTGAAAAAAAACTACAAAAAGTGCTTTGTCGAGCGATAAAAAAAGAGTAGAGTTAACGACGTAGGGTACAGAGGTAAGATGTTCTATCTTTCAGACCTTTTACTTCACGTAATCGGATTTGGCTGAATATTTTAGCCGCCCCAGTCAGTAATGACTGGGGCGTTTTTTATTGCGGCAAACAAAAAAATAAGCTAAAAAAACGCGGACATTGCCGCGTCTGGTATTACTCTTCTTCCGCTTCGGTTGCGGGTTCCAGCTCGCTAAACCAGCCATCCAGCTTTTGACGTAACTTATCCACGCCTTGCTTTTTCAGCGATGAAAACGGTTCAACCTGCACATCACCGTTAAATGCCATCACCGCTTCGCGAACCATATTAACTTGTGCTTTACGCGCCCCGCTCGCCAGTTTATCGGCTTTGGTCAACAGCACCAGAACAGCAATATCACTCTCAATCGCCCAGTGGATCATCTGTTGATCGAGATCTTTCAATGGATGGCGAATATCCATGAGTACCACCAGACCTTTCAGGCACAGGCGTTTTTCGAGGTATTCCCCCAGCGCGCGCTGCCATTTGATCTTCATCTCTTCCGGTACTTGCGCATAGCCATAGCCAGGTAAATCGACCAGGCGTTTACCCTCGGCAACTTCGAAAAGGTTAATCAACTGGGTTCGACCTGGTGTTTTGGACGTACGCGCCAGGCTCTTTTGGTTTGTCAGCGTATTCAGGGCGCTGGATTTTCCCGCATTGGAACGGCCAGCAAATGCCACTTCGATACCGGTATCTGAAGGTAAGTGGCGAATATCAGGCGCACTGGTAACAAAGTGCGTCTGTTGATAATTCAGGGTAGTCACGTGCTCGTCTCCGTAAATCTTATTCTGAAAAGGATTATACCTGAATGCAGCCAAAAGGCTTTCCTCATAGGTATACCGATGTCAGAGTTGTAAGACATTTGCCATAGATGTATTAGGATATTTAAGAGAAATCGCAGACTTAAAAAACAACAAGTGTTTATAAATCAATGTATTAGTTTTGGGTGTTTGTCTGAAAAGCTATTTTTATGCCCTCTCATTGCTTGTTAGTTTAATGGAACAAGGTAAAGTGTGCGTCAAGGCGAGGATGCCAACAGGATAACGACTTAAGGATAAGGGTCAGGAGCGCCAGGAGGCGAAGACTCAGGATTGTCAGGATGACCAGCGCCTGGAGGCGTTTAAACAGGAAAGGGAACCGTATCAAGGACGGTAGCAGCCAAAGGATAAACAGGGTTTGTTGTTGGCAAACAAGGAATGTCTGGCCCGCTAAGGGCTGTGAGTCAGGAAAAAAGGCGACAGATTGCTCTGTCGCCTTTTTTCTTTGCTTGCTTTCTGCTAGATTTCGCCGCAATTCTATACTGAAGAAAACGACTTAAAGATAAAACATCATGAAAAAACCGACTTCCGCATCGGGCACTAAACGCCCCACAAAAGCACGTCGCAAAACACGTGAAGAATTGAACCAGGAAGCTCGCGACCGTAAACGTGCGAAAAAGCACAGTGGTCATGCCTCTGGAAGCCGTGCCAATGGCAGCAGCGCATCAGGCTCTTCTGCTCAAAACGGCAAACAGAAAGATCCTCGTATTGGCAGCAAAACACCAATTCCACTGGGCGTGACGGACACCCCGGTAACCAAGCAGCACAAACCAAAGAGCGAGAAACCTATGCTTTCACCGCAGGCTGAGCTGGATTTGCTGGAGAATGATGAGCGCCTGGATGCGCTGCTGGAACGTCTTGAAGAGGGTGAATCTTTGACCGCTGAAGAGCAGTCATGGGTGGATGCCAAGCTGGATCGTATCGACGAGCTGATGCAAAAACTGGGTCTGTCTTACGACGATGACGAAGAAGATGAAGAAGAAGACGAAAAGCAGGAAGATATGATGCGTCTTCTGAAAGGTGGAAACTAACATTTGCACTCAGCAGGCTCGATAGTCCTGCTTATAACCCTTCCGGTTATATGTTATCTGGTGTGGTTATTCGTTAAACTACGGCGGTTGTCGCGGCGACAGAAGTGGCTGCGCACCCGAATGATGACCCGCAATGGGGTCAGGACGGGCCGCCGTATACGAACGCGACACCAACGGAAGGAGTGAGCATGTCTGTACCATCTATCGACTGGGATTTGGCCCTAATCCAGAAATATAACTATTCCGGGCCACGTTATACGTCCTATCCAACCGCGCTGGAGTTTTCTGAAGCTTTCGGTGAGGCTGATTTTCAGCAGGCGGCTGCGCGCTATCCTGAGCGGCCATTATCGCTGTATGTTCACATCCCTTTTTGCCATAAACTCTGCTATTTCTGCGGTTGCAATAAAATCGTTACCCGCCAGCAGCACAAGGCCGATCAATACCTTGATGCGCTCGAACATGAAATTCTGCATCGTGCACCGCTTTTCGCCGGTCGTCACGTCAGCCAGTTGCACTGGGGCGGTGGTACGCCAACCTATCTGAATAAAGCGCAGATCAGCCGTTTAATGGCGCTTTTGCGCTCCAACTTTAACTTCAATGCGGATGCTGAAATCTCGATCGAAGTCGATCCGCGGGAAATAGAGCTGGATGTACTGGATCACTTACGCGCCGAAGGCTTTACGCGCCTGAGTATGGGTGTGCAGGATTTCAACAAAGAAGTACAACGTCTGGTAAATCGCGAGCAGGACGAAGAGTTTATCTTTGCCTTGCTTAACCATGCGCGCGACATCGGTTTTACCTCGACCAACATTGACCTGATTTATGGCCTGCCAAAGCAGTCGCCGGAGAGTTTCGCCTTCACGCTGAAACGTGTGGCCGAGCTGAACCCCGATCGCCTGAGCGTATTTAACTATGCTCATCTGCCAACGCTCTTTGCTGCTCAGCGCAAAATCAAAGATGCCGATCTGCCTTCTGCTCAGCAGAAGCTGGATATTTTGCAGGAAACCATCACGTCACTGACTGAGACAGGTTATCAGTTTATCGGTATGGACCACTTTGCCCGTCCTGATGATGAGCTGGCAATCGCGCAGAGAGAAGGGGTATTGCATCGTAATTTCCAGGGCTACACCACGCAAGGTGATACAGATTTACTGGGTATGGGCGTATCCGCCATCAGCATGATGGGCGACTGCTATGCACAGAACCAGAAAGAGCTAAAGCAGTATTATCAGCAGGTTGATGAAACTGGAAACGCCCTGTGGCGAGGTATCGCGTTAACGCGTGACGATTGCATTCGTCGTGATGTGATTAAAGCGCTTATCTGCAATTTCCGTCTCGACTTCAGTGACGTGGAACTACACTGGGATCTGCAATTCAGCGATTACTTTGCGGAAGACCTGAAGCTACTTGCGCCACTGGCAAAAGATGGGCTGGTGGATGTCACGGATAGCGGGATTGAGGTGACGCCAAAAGGGCGCTTATTGATTCGTAATATCTGTATGTGCTTTGACGCCTATCTGCGTCAGAAGGCGCGTCTGCAGCAGTTTTCGCGCGTTATCTAATGGTATTGCCGGGTATGCGAAGCATTACCCGGCAAACCGTCTAGCTAAAAAGCCCAACCAGTGCCGCACACAACACCGCGGCAACGGCTGCTTGCGGCGTGTGGCTTTCCGCAGCTCCGCTCGAGAGCAAATTCACTAATGATTCCAGCATGATGATCCCCCCAATTTCCGGGCACGATCATACAAAACTCATCGGAACAGTAAAGCGCAAAATAACGCCAATTTGCGCTCAATTTGTAATCTTTACACAATGGTAAAAATCACTCCATTCCTAACTCTTTCAACTTACGTGTCAGGGTATTACGACCCCATCCCAGCAGTCGTGCTGCTTCCTGTTTATGGCCCTGAGTATGACGAAGCGCAGTGGTCAGTAAGGTGCGCTCCATTTCTGGTTGAGCTTCAGACAACAGGTTTTGATGACCGGAACGCAACGCGCGATCGGCCCATTGGGCTAACAGTGTTGCCCAACTGTCTGGCAATGTATGCCCGGTACTGCTGTCTGGTACAGTTGCTTCAAACAACTCACTCGGTAAGTCCTGAATCAAGACTTCCTGGCCAGCAGCCATCACAGTCAGCCAGCGGCAGGTGTTTTCCAGCTGACGAACGTTACCAGGCCATGCCAGACGCGTGAGTGCTGCATCGGTTTCCGGGTGAAGTTGTTTAGCTTCCACGCCGAGTTCACGTGCGGCAACCTGCAAAAAGTGACGCGCCAGGCGAGGGATATCTTCCCGACGTTCACGCAGGGGGGGCAGATGGACGCGGATGACATTCAGGCGGTGGAACAGATCTTCGCGGAATTTACCTTCCTGTACGCGTTGTTCCAGGTTTTGGTGCGTTGCGGCAATAATGCGGACATCAACTTTTACCGGAGCATAACCGCCTACACGATAGAATTGTCCATCGGCCAGTACGCGCAGCAGGCGAGTCTGGACATCCAGCGGCATATCACCGATCTCATCAAGGAACAGTGTTCCGCCATCGGCTTGTTCAAAGCGACCCTGACGAATCGTATTTGCGCCAGTAAATGCCCCTTTTTCGTGACCAAATAGCTCTGATTCAATCAAATCCTTTGGGATTGCCGCCATATTCAGTGCGATAAATGGCGCTTTTGCTCGTGGGCTGTGGCGATGTAAAGCATGCGCGACCAGCTCTTTACCGGTTCCTGACTCGCCGTTAATCAACACACTGATGGAAGAGCGCGACAGACGACCGATAATGCGAAAAACATCCTGCATCGCAGGTGCTTCACCAATGATATCCGTCGTTGGCCCAAAAACGGGAGCGTTACGGGGCTGCTGTTGTTCCTGATAGTGACTGATCGCACGCTCAACCAGGGCTACCGCTTCATCGATATCAAACGGTTTTGGCAGATAATCAAATGCCCCTTGTTGATAGGCGCTAACGGCGGCATCCAGATCGGAATGTGCTGTCATTATGATGACCGGAAGCATAGGGTGGCGTTGTTTGATCTGTTTTAAGAGCGCCAGCCCGTCCATCCCCGGCATGCGAATATCGGAAAGCAGAACATCCGGGGTTTTTGTGGTGAGTGCGTCGAGCACTTCGCTGCCGTTCTCAAATGTCGTGCAGCTTAATCCCGCCCCTGTGAGTGCGCGTTCAAGCACCCAACGGATGGAGCTATCGTCATCGACTACCCAGACTATCCCTCGTTGCATAAACGTCACCTTTATTTTTTAATTGGCAGGTAAACCGAAAACTCGGTATGACCAGGCCAACTGGTAAATTCAATTTTGCCAGAGTGTTGATCGATCAAATTACGGGCAATAGATAACCCAAGTCCGGTCCCACCTTCGCGGCCACTCACCATGGGATAAAACAGCGTATCCTGTAGATGGGAAGGAATACCCGGACCGTTATCTTCAATATCAATACGTGCCGCCAGGCGATAGCGCACGCCATGTAATGTGAGCTGGAAGGCGGTGCGGGTACGCAGCACGATTTCCCCACCTTCAGGGCCCAAAGCTTGTAAGGCATTTCGAACGATATTCAGTAAAACCTGCTCAATCTGGTCGGGATCATGCGCCAATTCAGGCAAGCTTGGGTCATAGTCGCGAACCAGTGTGACGTTTTCCGGTAGCTCCATCGAAACGAGTTTCACTACTCGCTCAGCCACTTTATGAATGCTTTCTGATACGTGCATACCAGGCTGTTGCGGTCCCAGCAGTCTGTCGACCAGGTTGCGTAGACGGTCGGCCTGTTCAATGATGACATTGGTGTATTCGGCCAGCGCCGGGTCTGGCAGTGCTTTGGTGAGTAGCTGCGCAGCGCCACGTAAGCCACCAAGCGGGTTTTTTATTTCATGGGCAAGACCGCGAACCAGATCGCGAGCCGCGATTTGCTGTGCGTGCTGGAGCTGTTCCTGGCTCAGGCGACGCTGGTTATCCATTGGCGCCATTTCCAGCAAAATAAGTCCTTCAGGCAGCCGTTGCGCAGTCAGGGAAAGAATGTGGGAGCGGCCATCAATGACCAGCGTCACTTCGTTATCGGTGAACCCCTGTCCGGCCTGCAAACTCTCCTGCATCAGCCCAATATTCAGGGAAAAATAGCTCAACAATTCCGGAAGTGGTGTACCAAACAGTTTACGCGCGCTTTGGGCGAGCAGTTGCTGTGCCGCCGGGTTGGCGTAATGCACGGCCAGCTCGTCGTCGACCAGCAATATACTGTTTATTAAAGAATTGAGGATCTGCCCAGCATCGGGCAGCGTGCCAGTTGCCATTCAGCAGTCTCCTGGAGTTGTTTGCACTAATTTAGTGCAGTATAGCTTTTCCGTCGTGAAAAGCGCGTGAGATCAGTTTGTTGGTGGAGAAAAAAGCCCATCCGAAGATGGGCTGAAAGTTTCCACGGCAACAAAAAACGGCTTTCGGGCTTGCACGTAAAAGGTCGCGCAAAACCCGTTAAAACTTAAACGCTGTAGTACAGTTCGAACTCAACTGGGTGCGGAGTCATACGCACGCGGTCATTTTCTTCAATACGCAGCGCGATGTAAGCATCGATAGCGTCGTTAGTGAAGACACCGCCGGCCGTCAGGAACTCACGGTCTGCGTCCAGTGCGTTCAATGCCTCTTCCAGAGAACCTGCAACCTGTGGGATCTCTTTCGCTTCTTCTGGAGGCAGATCGTACAGGTTTTTGTCCATCGCTTCGCCTGGGTGGATCTTGTTCTTAATGCCGTCCAGACCCGCCATCAGCAGTGCTGCGAAGCACAGGTATGGGTTAGCCGCTGGATCCGGGAAGCGCACTTCGATACGACGTGCTTTCGGAGATGCAACCACTGGAATACGGATAGAAGCAGAGCGGTTACGGGCGGAGTAAGCCAGCATTACTGGTGCTTCGTAGCCAGGGACCAGACGCTTGTATGAGTTGGTGGTTGGGTTTGCCAGGGCGTTAATTGCTTTAGCGTGTTTGATTACGCCACCAATGTAGTACAGCGCCTGCTCAGACAGACCGGCATATTTGTCACCAGAGAACAGGTTAGTACCGTTCTTGGACAGGGACATGTGGCAGTGCATACCGGAACCGTTATCGCCGAACATTGGTTTTGGCATGAAGGTTGCGGTTTTACCGAAACGGTGTGCAACGTTGTGGACCACATATTTGTAAATCTGAATCTCGTCCGCTTTCTTGGTCATCGTATTGAAGCGGGTCGCGATTTCGTTCTGGCCAGCAGTTGCTACTTCGTGGTGATGCGCTTCAACAACCAGACCCATTTCTTCCATGATCAGACACATGGTCGAACGGATGTCCTGTGAAGAATCGACCGGAGGAACCGGGAAGTAACCGCCTTTCACGCCTGGACGGTGACCTTTGTTACCACCTTCGTATTTGGTGGAAGAGTTCCATGCACCTTCGATGTCATCGATAGCAACGTGAGAACCAGAGATGGATGCGCCAAAACGGATGTCGTCAAACAGGAAGAACTCTGGCTCTGGCCCAAACAGAACGGTGTCTGCGATGCCAGTAGAACGCAGGTACTCTTCAGCACGTTTTGCGATGGAACGTGGGTCGCGGTCGTAGCCTTGCAGTGTGCCTGGCTCGAGGATATCGCAACGGATGATCAGTGTAGGTTCTTCGAAGAACGGGTCAATGAGCGCCGTGGTTGCGTCAGGCATCAGAACCATGTCGGATTCGTTGATACCTTTCCAGCCACCAATTGAGGAGCCGTCAAACATTTTGCCTTCTTCAAAGAATTCGGCGTTTACCTGATGTGCAGGAATCGTGACGTGCTGTTCTTTGCCTTTGGTATCGGTGAAGCGCAGGTCAACAAACTTCACTTCATGTTCGTTCAGCATCGTCAAAACGTGTTCAGCGGACATACTTAACTCTCCAGATTGGTCATTGTCGTCGTGGTAACGAGGTCTTCAAATTCTGTGTAAGGCTGGCATTGCTGCCGCCTTTTTGCCGTATTTATACAAAGCGAAATCTGTGCCAACTTTTAAAACACCCCAAAAAGGCGTTATCATGCGCACCATAGTGCAAAACTGCTGCACCACGATGGTTATGTTGCACCAGTATAGTGCTCCACTGTGAACATGGAGCACCATATTGGTGCAATTTACGTTAAAGTGCCCTTTTTACGCTCCGTGAAAGCGATCACAAAGCAACTCTGCGATACTTGTTTGCGGGGGATGTTTGTGATCCTGTTTTGTAGTGCGATTAATCCGTGTACAATAACGCGCTATTTCTAAATGCCTGAGGCAAAGTTGTGATCGAAAATTTGCGTAACATCGCCATCATCGCGCACGTTGACCATGGTAAAACTACCCTGGTTGATAAGCTGCTGCAGCAATCCGGTACGTTTGATGCGCGTGCCGAAACTCAAGAGCGTGTGATGGACTCCAACGATTTGGAGAAAGAGCGTGGGATTACCATCCTCGCGAAAAACACCGCTATCAAATGGAATGACTACCGTATCAACATCGTTGATACCCCAGGGCACGCCGATTTCGGTGGCGAAGTTGAACGTGTAATGTCCATGGTAGACTCCGTTCTGCTGGTCGTTGACGCAATGGATGGCCCAATGCCGCAAACGCGCTTCGTTACCAAAAAGGCATTTGCCCACGGTCTGAAGCCAATTGTTGTTATCAACAAAGTTGACCGCCCTGGCGCGCGTCCTGACTGGGTTGTTGACCAGGTATTCGACCTGTTCGTTAACCTCGACGCGACCGACGAGCAGCTGGACTTCCCTATCGTTTACGCTTCTGCGCTGAACGGTATCGCAGGTCTGGACCACGAAAACATGGCTGACGACATGACCCCGCTGTACCAGGCGATTGTTGACCGTGTTCCTGCACCAAACGTTGATCTCGACGGCACGCTGCAGATGCAGATCTCTCAGCTCGATTACAACAACTATGTTGGTGTAATCGGCATTGGTCGTATCAAACGCGGTAAAGTGAAGCCAAACCAGCAGGTCACTATCATTGATAGCGAAGGCAAAACCCGTAACGGTAAAGTCGGTAAAGTACTGGGCCACCTGGGTCTGGAACGTATCGAAACTGACGTGGCAGAAGCAGGCGATATCATTGCTATCACCGGTCTGGGCGAGTTGAACATCTCTGACACGATCTGTGACCCGCAGGCTGTTGAAGCACTGCCAGCACTGTCTGTTGATGAGCCAACCGTTTCTATGTTCTTCAACGTCAACACCTCTCCGTTCTGTGGCAAAGAAGGTAAGTTCGTTACCTCTCGTCAGATCCTTGACCGCCTGAACAAAGAGCTGGTGCACAACGTTGCGCTGCGTGTTGAAGAAACGCCTGACGCGGATGCATTCCGTGTATCTGGTCGTGGTGAGCTGCACCTGTCTGTTCTTATCGAGAACATGCGTCGTGAAGGTTTCGAAATGGCGGTTTCCCGTCCGAAAGTTATCTTCCGCGAAATCGATGGCCGTAAACAAGAGCCATTCGAAAACGTAACACTGGACGTTGAAGAGCAGCATCAGGGTTCTGTTATGCAGGCTCTGGGTGAGCGTAAAGGCGACCTGAAAAACATGAATCCAGATGGCAAAGGCCGCGTACGTCTCGACTACGTGATCCCAAGCCGTGGTCTGATCGGCTTCCGTTCAGAATTCATGACCATGACTTCCGGTACGGGTCTGCTGTACTCCACCTTCAGCCATTACGATGATGTTCGTCCGGGCGAAGTGGGTCAGCGTAACAACGGCGTACTGATCTCTAACGGTCAGGGTAAAGCGGTTGCGTTCGCACTGTTCAGCCTTCAGGACCGCGGTAAGCTGTTCCTGGGCCACGGTGCAGAAGTTTACGAAGGCCAGATCATCGGTATTCACAGTCGTTCTAATGACCTGACTGTAAACTGCCTGACCGGTAAGAAACTGACCAACATGCGTGCGTCTGGTACTGATGAAGCAACCGTTCTGGTTCCACCAGTCAAAATGACTCTGGAGCAAGCTCTGGAATTCATCGATGACGACGAACTGGTAGAAGTGACGCCACTGTCTATCCGTATTCGTAAACGTCACCTGACTGAGAACGACCGTAAACGTGCTATGCGCGGTCCGAAAGAAGACTAATTTTCTCTTCTGCTGGTATGCAAACCCCGTCCTTTGTGGCGGGGTTTTTCTTTTTCAGCCATACGTAGCAGCGCATAGCCAAAGCTTATCTTTCCCGCTACAGTTACTTTTCCACGGCGAAAAGGAGATAAACATGCTTTATATCTTTGACTTAGGAAATGTAATCGTCGATATCGATTTTAATCGGGTGTTGGGTGCATGGAGTGATTTCAGCCGTGTGCCACTGGCGAGGCTAAAACAAAGTTTTACGATGAGTGAGACTTTCCACCAGCACGAACGGGGTGAGATCAGTGACGAAGAGTTTGCTGAGCGCTTCTGCCATGAGATGGATCTGCCGTTAAGTTACGAGCAGTTTTCTCACGGTTGGCAGGCGGTATTTGTTGCGATCCGCCCAGAAGTGACCGGTATTATGCAAAAACTCCGCGGCCAGGGCCATCGTGTGGTTGTTCTGTCGAACACGAATCGCCTGCATACCACCTTCTGGCCCGATGAGTACCCTGAAATTTATGCCGCAGCGGATAAAGTTTATCTTTCCCAGGAGATGGGAATGCGCAAACCGGAAGCGCGGATCTATCAGGCAGTGCTTCAGGCGGAAGGATTCTCTGCGGCTGATGCGGTCTTTTTTGACGACAATGTCGATAATATAGAGGGAGCTAACCAGTTAGGTATCACGTCAATTCTGGTGACCGGAAAAGAGACGATACCGGACTATTTCGCGAAGCTGTTATGTTAAAAACCGTTCATCAAAAAGCAACGCACCATACCCGCCCACTTCGGGCATGGCTAAAACTCCTCTGGCATCGCATTGATGAGGACAATATGACGACACTGGCGGGTAACCTTGCGTATGTGTCGTTACTCTCCATCGTGCCGCTGGTGGCGGTGATCTTTGCGCTTTTTTCTGCTTTTCCGATGTTTGCAGATGTCAGTTTGCAGCTTCGACACTTTGTATTTGCCAATTTTATTCCTGCGACTGGCGATGTCATTCAGAACTATATTGAGCAGTTTGTCGCGAACTCTAACAAGATGACCGCCGTTGGCGCATGTGGCTTGATCGTGACGGCGTTGTTGTTGATGTATGCCATTGATAGTGCATTGAATACCATCTGGCGAAGTAAACGGGTGCGGCCTCGCGTGTACTCGTTTGCAGTGTACTGGATGATTTTAACTCTCGGGCCGTTACTGGCCGGGGCCAGTCTGGCGATCAGTTCATATTTGCTCTCATTACGCTGGGCAAGCGAGCTAAACGGCGTGATCGACAATGTGCTGCGTATCTTCCCGCTGATCTTATCGTGGCTCTCGTTCTGGCTGTTGTACAGCGTCGTTCCCACCACCCGAGTGCCTAACCGGGATGCGGTTGTTGGGGCATTAGTCGCGGCAGTTCTCTTTGAACTGGGGAAAAAAGGCTTTGCCCTTTACATCACCATGTTCCCGTCTTATCAGCTGATTTACGGCGTGCTGGCGGTTATCCCCATTTTGTTTGTATGGGTGTACTGGACCTGGTGTATCGTCTTGCTTGGTGCAGAAATAACTGTCACTCTCGGAATATACCGCGAACTTAAAAAAACAGCAGAAGCTGAAAAACAACAAGAAGCAGACCAACCATGATTGCATTGATTCAGCGCGTAACCCAGGCCAGCGTCACCGTGGGGGGGGAAGTGACGGGTGAAATTGGCCCCGGACTTTTGGTGTTGTTAGGTGTCGAAAAGGAAGATGACGAGCAAAAAGCCAACCGCTTGTGTGAGCGTGTGTTGGGTTACCGTATCTTTGGCGATGCAGACGGTAAAATGAACCTGAATGTTCAGCAATCGGGTGGCAGTGTGCTGGTGGTTTCGCAATTTACGCTGGCTGCGGATACAGAACGTGGTATGCGTCCGGGGTTCTCGAAAGGCGCAACTCCGGAGTGTGCAGAAGCACTCTATGACTATTTTGTTGAGCGTTGTCGCCAACAGGATATGAATACTCAAACCGGACGATTCGCTGCAGATATGCAGGTTTCGCTGGTGAACGATGGCCCCGTTACATTCTGGCTGCAGGTATGAGCCAACTGGCGGCGTGGCCGCGGGTAACAAGAGAGAGTACAGCTATGTATCACCTTCGAGTACCGCAAACGGAAGACGAGTTAGACGTTTATTACCAGTTCCGCTGGGAAATGCTGCGCAAGCCATTACATCAACCAAAGGGTTCTGAACGTGACGCCTGGGACGCAATGGCCCATCACCAGATGGTAGTGGATGAAGAGGGCAACATTGTCGCTGTCGGGCGTTTGTATATCAATGCCGATAATGAAGCATCTATCCGCTTTATGGCTGTACATCCTTCAGTACAGGATAAAGGTCTTGGGACACTGATTGCGATGACGCTGGAATCTGTCGCCCGGCAGGAAGGCGTAAAACGCGTGACCTGTAGTGCTCGCGAAGATGCGGTAGAGTTTTTTGCCAAACTGGGTTTTGTTAACCAGGGGGAAATCACCACCCCACAAACCACGCCTGTTCGCCACTTTTTGATGATCAAACCCGTCGCAACGCTCGATGATATTTTGCACCGTGCTGACTGGTGTGGGCAGTTGCAGCAGGCCTGGTATCAGCATATCCCGCTCAGTGAAAAGATGGGTGTTCGCATCCAGCAGTACACCGGGAAAAAATTCATAACCACCATGCCGGAAATTGGTAATCAAAACCCACATCACACGTTATTTGCCGGCAGTCTGTTCTCGCTTGCTACTCTCACTGGTTGGGGGCTGATCTGGTTGATGTTGCGAGAGCGTCATCTTGGCGGCACGATTATTCTCGCTGATGCACACATTCGTTACAGTTCGCCCATCAGCGGTAAACCCAGCGCAGTCGCCGATCTTGGTTCGTTGGGTGGCGATCTCGATCGCCTGGCGCGTGGCCGTAAAGCGCGCGTCCAGATGCAGGTTGAACTCTTTGGCGATGAAACCTCCGGTGCTGTATTTGAAGGAACCTATATTGTTCTTCCCGCCAAGCCCTTTGGTGCGTATGAAGAGGGCGGTAACGAGGAAGAGTAACCCCCGGCCATGCCCGGCGTGCTCGCCGGGCTAGCGTTCTGAACCGATCCGCCAGGCGATGTCTCGTATCACATCCCGTGCAGACTGGCTGATCCCGCCAAGCTGGAAGAACCCATGAATAACCCCGAGCCAGTGTTGAGCAGTACATTCCACGCCTTGCGCCGTCAAATGTTGATACAGCGCTTTGCCTTCATCGCATAACGGATCAAATTCAGCTGTAATGATGTGTACCGGAGGCAGGCCGCTAAAATCCTTTCTCCACAGTGGGCTGGCTTCAGGATGCTGGCGTTCAGTATTAGCCAGATACATTTCATAACCGCTGAGCAGCGTATCGCGGGTAATGATAAAGTCCACGCCGTTGCGGGTATAGCTGCCGAAACTGGCTGTGGCGTCAAGCATCGGGTAGATCAGAATAAGCTGCGCGGGCTGCCATATTCCTGCTGCTTTTAGCCGCAGAGCTGTCACCAGCGCCAGATGGCCTCCCGCACTATCTCCGCACAGCGTGAGACGTTTTTTATCCACACCAAAACGTCCGGCATACTGCCAGATCAAATTCGCCCCTCTTTCTGCATCGTCATGTGCGGCCGGGAAGGTGTGTTCTGGCGCAAGCCTGTATTGAACCGCAATCACCCGACAGCTTCCGTAATACGCCAGCTGGCGGAGCTGATTATCATGAGTGGCAAAGCCACCGCTGATAAAACATCCGCCGTGATAGTAGATTACGGCAGGTAGCGTTTCCGCTGAGTTTAAGGGGGAAAAGACACGGAAGGTGATACCTTCAAGCGTCAGCGTTTCTACTTTGACGCGTATCTCTGTCTCCCCCGCAAGCACCGTGCTGTCGACATACCCCGCTCTCCGGTCATCAATATTCTGCTTGCGTGAAGAAGGCCGTCCTGCGGCGATAAAGTCCTGAACCAGTGCCCCAATTCCTTTTTCCAGTACCATTTAATACCTCTGAATACTGTATTAATAAACAGTGTTATAGCCTGGTTTTTAGCTGAAGGAAATGGCGGATTTTGGTGGGGATGAAAATCTGGAAAGAGGCTCGCAAAAGCGAACCGGACGTTTTAAATTTTCTGTTGTGGGGAGGCCGGAGTGAGTATTGTAGGCCGGGCATGCTTGCGCCGCCCGGCACTGTTACAGGAGATTACTCTCCTTCACCCGGGAACAGGAACGGGTTGATGGAGCTTCTGGCAAAGCCCTCTTGTTCCATTTTGGCGTCCAGAATCAGTGAGGCGAGATCGTCCGCAACGGCTTCGACTTTCGGGTCTTTTTCCTGATAAAGGATTTTCAGGTAAGTACCACAGTCGCCACAGCTTTCCGCTTTTATTGCAGCCTGCTCATTTTCCAGTGACCAGTAGTGCAAATCACGGGTCTGCTCGCAGTTGCTGCATTTCACGCGTACCACGTGCCACTCGGTTTCACAGAGATTGCAGTGCAGGTAGCGTAAACCCTGCGTGGAGCCGATCTGCACCATGCTTGCAACGGGCATTGAACCACATACCGGGCAAAACTGGCGTGCTTCACCATACTCGGCCCGGGCTTTCCCGGGAATCAGGCTGGCCATTTGTGCCCAGTAGAGTGACAGCGCAGCCCAGATAAAGGGGGCTTTATCACTGCTGACTAACGCAAAATCAGAGGCAAACAATGCGCTCGCCATCTCTTCCAGCTCATTTTCTGATGCTTTCTCCAGATTCTCAATCACGGCCAGTGCAGTGCCGCTCATCTCAGGCTTAAGCTCAGCAATCAACGAGTGCAGCAGCTTGTGCCAGTGCTTGTCACGCGGCAGTACGTGGATATCCAGCGGCGGTTTGCCCTGATCGTTGGCTTCTTTTATGCGCGCAGTCAGATCCATTTGCAGAGGGTGGTCGTACAAAACCACCTCCTGTGCGTGGGCGATAAACGCTGCAAAACGCAGGAAATCGCCAAGCGGATTGTTCTCTGCCAGCTCGCGCAGACGTTCTGCGCGGCGGTTGTAGAGGTTTTTGAGTCTGGGGAATAACAACGGCGGAATGTACTCCGCCGTGCGTTTCTCGCTCGAACCCAGCTCATCTTGCGGGATTATGCGAATACTCATTCAGATGACTTTTCCTGTTTCTGGCGGACCTCTCGGTACCAGCGTGGGTGGTGCTTCTTCGCCCACGTACTGGTTACCCATCCTTCCACCATCGCGGTTATAGTGCCTTTCACCCAAAGGGCGGCGTAAATATGCACCATGATAACCACAATTAACGCGACTGCGGCAAATGAATGCAGCATTAGCGCAAATCGGATCACCGGGATTGAGAAAGCAGGCGCAAAATACGGACGCCAGATGATCACACCGCTGACCAGCAACAGGACCAGGAAGATAATCGCCGCCCAGAATACGCATTTCTGACCGAAGTTATAACGCCCGGTGTCACCTACCTCCTCGTTGACGACGATCTTACGAATATTCTTCGCCCAAAAGATATCATCCCGATTGATTAGGTTATGGTGCCAGTAACGGAAAAACATGATGATGAACGATGCAAACATAATCACGCCCACAAACGGGTGCAGAATACGCGCCAGCTGTGGCGTCCCCATGATTTGCATCAGCCAGTTGAAGGACGGGAAGAAGAACCCCAGTCCGCTTATGGCCGCCAGCATGAAACAGAAGGCGGTGACCCAGTGGTTGATACGCTCCGGCGCGGTATAGCGCACGATGGTGTCACGTTTTTTCATTTGCGCACCTCGTCTTTCTCTTCATGCAGGTTGTCTTCTTCCTCTTCCGCACGGTTCGGGCCGACACCGACGTAGTGGAAAATACTGGCTGCGAAGGTGGCAGCAAAACCGACGGCTGCCAGTGGTTTCCAGATACCTTTCCAGAATTTCACGGTGGCGCTGATTTCCGGGTTTTCCGGCAGGCCGTGGTACAGATTCGGTTTGTCGGCGTGATGCAGCACATACATCACATGCGTGCCGCCAACCCCGGCAGGATCGTACAGACCTGCATTGTCATAACCACGGGTTTTCAGTTCACCCACGCGTTCTGCCGCCAGCGTTTTCATATCCTCTTTAGAGCCAAAGTGGATAGCGCCGGTTGGGCAGGTCTTCACGCAGGCCGGTTCCTGGCCGACAGTCACACGGTCGACGCACAGCGTACATTTGTAGACGCGGTTGTCTTCCGGGTTCAGTCGCGGCACGTTAAACGGGCAGCCCGCAATGCAGTAGCCGCAGCCAATGCACTGTTCGGACTGGAAGTCGACGATACCGTTGGCATATTGAATAATAGCCCCTTCTGACGGGCATGCCTTCAGACAGCCCGGATCCGCACAGTGCATGCAGCCATCTTTGCGGATAAGCCATTCCAGTTTGTCGTTCTGCTCCACTTCCGAGAAACGCATCACCGTCCAGGACTTGGCGGTCAGGTCGGCGGGGTTATCGTACACCCCGACGTTGTGACCCACTTCGTCACGGAGGTCGTTCCACTCTGAACAAGCCACCTGACAAGCTTTACAGCCGATACAGGTGGTCACGTCGATAAGCTTCGCCACTTCCTGCTGGTGGTCCCGCGCCTGTGGCGCGGGCGTGAAACCGTTAGTCGCGGAACGACGGATAATATCTTGAGATTGGTAAGCCATAATTCATCTCCGTTTACCCTTCATCTTTCAGTGCGCAGGTGCGTTGGTTTCCTTATGCATTCCGGTCGCGCCGTTTTTCTACGCTCCCGAAATGCATGGCGTCACCGTCTGCCTGCAACCTGAAATCTATTGGGTATCCACCTTTTCCACGTTCACGAGGAAGGCTTTAAACTCCGGTGTTTGCGTGTTTGCATCACCGACGAACGGCGTCAGGGTGTTCGCGATAAACCCTTTCTTCGCCACACCTTCATAGCCCCAGTGGATTGGGATGCCGATGGTGTCAACCTGCTGACCGTGAACATTCAGCGTGCGAATACGCTTGGTCACTACCGCTTTTGCTTTAATGTAGCCACGGTTAGAGGAGACCTTCACGGTATCGCCATGTGCGATGCCGAGCTTATTCGCCAGCTTTTCACCAATCTCCACAAACTGTTCCGGCTGTGCGATGGCGTTAAGCAACGCATGCTTTGTCCAGTAGTGGAAGTGCTCGGTCAGACGGTAGGTTGTGCCCACGTACGGGAACTTATCTTTTTTACCCAGCGCTTCAAAATCACCCTTGAAGATACGGGCTGCCGGGTTAGAGATAACGTTCGGGTGCAGCGGGTTAGTCCCCAGCGGCGTCTCAAATGGCTCGTAGTGTTCGGGGAACGGACCTTCCGCCATCTTATCGATAGCAAACAGACGTCCCATCCCTTCAGGCTGCATGATAAATGGCCCGACATCACTGCCTGGTGCGGCAGCGCTATAGTCCGGAATATCCACACCGCCCCATTTTGCGCCATCCCATTTCAGAAGCTGACGTTTTGGATCCCACGGTTTACCCTGCGGGTCAGCGGAAGCACGGTTATACAGAATGCGGCGGTTCAGCGGCCATGCCCATGCCCAACCCAGCGTATTTCCCAGCCCTGACGGGTCGGCGTTATCGCGGTTAGCCATCTGGTTGCCTTTTGGCGTCCAGCTACCGGCGAAGATCCAGCAGCCGCTGGTCGTCGAGCCATCATCACGCAGATGCGCGAAGGTGCTTAACTGCTCGCCTTTTTTCGCCAGCACCGTGCCGGTTGCCGGGTCGATAATATCCGCCAGCGCTTTACCGTTGCTCTCCATTGCCACTTCTTCTGGTGCAGGATTTTCCGGCGTTGAGTAGTTCCAGCTCATGTTCAGAACTTGTTCCGGACATGCCCCGCCTTCTTCGGCGTACATCTTACGCAGACGCAGGAAAATGCCCGCCAGGATCTCGCCGTCGTTCATGGCGATGCCTGGGGCGTCAGCGCCTTTCCAGTGCCATTGCAACCAGCGACCGGAGTTCACGATAGAGCCATTCTCTTCGGCAAAGCAGGTCGACGGCAGGCGGAATACTTCTGTCTGAATCGTCGATGGATCAACGTCGTTGGACTCGCCGTGGTTCTGCCAGAAAGTCGAAGTTTCGGTGTTGAGCGGGTCAATTGTGACCAGGAACTTCAGTTTTGACAGTGATGCCACAACCTTGTTCTTGTTCGGGAACGACGCCACCGGGTTGAAGCCCTGGCACAGATAGCCGTTCACTTTGCCCTGGTTCATCATCTCGAAGTACTGCAGAACGTCGTAACCTTTATCCCACTTCGGCAACCAGTCAAAGCCCCAGCTGTTGTCGGCTGTCGCTTTATCACCGAAGAACGCTTTCATCATCGAGACGAAGAACTTCGGATAATTGCCCCAGTAGTTCACCTGGCCTTCGAGCAACGGTTTTGGCGTGTTGGCCGTCAGGTAGGTCTGAAGGTCGGTCTGCTTCTCGCTTGGCAATGTCATATAACCAGGCAAGCTCTGGGAAAGCAGCCCTAAATCTGTAAGACCCTGAATGTTCGAGTGACCGCGCAGGGCGTTTACGCCACCGCCCGCCATCCCCATGTTGCCGAGCAGGAGCTGAACCATCGCCATGGTGCGAATGTTCTGCGCACCGATGGAGTGTTGCGTCCAGCCGAGCGCATACAGGAACGATGTGGTTTTATCGGGAGCACTGGTTTCGGCGATAAGTTCACATACTTTCAGGAAGTCCGCTTTTGGCGTACCACAGATGTTTTCAACAACGTCCGGGGTATAGCGGGAAACATGCTCTTTCAGCAGGTTCCACACGCAGCGCGGGTGTTGCAGCGTGGTATCGCGTTTCGCAAAACCGTTTTCATCCAGCTCGTAGTTCCAGCTGGTTTTATCGTATTTGCGTTTTTCGGCGTCATAACCGCTGAACAGACCATCTTCGAAGCTATAGTCTTCACGCACGATGAGGCTGGCGTTGGTATAAGCCTCGGTGTATTCACGGTTATATTTTTCGTTGGTCATCAGGTACAGCAATACGCCTGACAGGAATGTGATGTCAGTACCTGAACGAATAGGGGTGTAGAAATCCGCCACTGACGCAGTACGCGTAAAGCGGGGATCGATAACAATCAGCTTCGCACCGTTGTGGATTTTGGCTTCCATCGCCCAGCGGAACCCGACAGGGTGCGCTTCAGCGGCGTTACCGCCCATTACCACGATAAGGTTGGCGTTTTTGATGTCGACCCAGTGGTTGGTCATCGCACCGCGACCAAATGTTGGAGCAAGACTTGCTACCGTTGGTCCGTGTCAGACACGCGCCTGGTTGTCGACCGCGAGCATACCGAGTGCGCGCGTGAATTTCTGGGTTAAATAGCCGGTTTCGTTACTGGATGCGGAAGCACACAACATCCCGGTGGAGAGCCAGCGGTTGACCGTTACGCCATCAGCGTTCTGGGCAATAAAGTTGGCGTCGCGGTCTTCTTTAATCAGTTTTGCGATACGGTCAAACGCATCGTCCCAGCTGATTTGCTGCCATTTATCGGAGCCTGGTGCGCGATATTCAGGGAATTTCAGGCGACTTTCTGAGTGGATAAAGTCCACCAGACCAGCCCCTTTAGGGCACAGTGCACCACGGTTAACCGGGTGATCCGGGTCCCCTTCGATATGGAAGATGGATGCTTTGGCGTTTTTCGCACCGTCGCCGAGGCTATACATTAACAGCCCGCAACCGACAGAGCAGTACGTACAGGTATTACGGGTTTCACGGGTACGCAACAGCTTATACTGCCGCGTTTCCGCCAGCGCTACACCGGGAGCAAAGCCCAGTACCGCCGCCGTTGTGCCTGCCATACCGCCAGCGCAGATCTTAAAGAACTGCCTTCTGCTGACCTGCATGGGTCACTCCTTGTTTCGACATTGCTTAGTGTTTCGCTTTGCGGTCGCAAAATAGCCACAAAGGATAAAATTTGCGTTATTCCCTCAATTCCACGAGGGATATCATCAGAATACCACAATGTCGGTAAGCCTGTTCCAATCGCGTTAAAACAAAGTGAACGTATTATCACTCTGTTGATTATAAAGTGTGATATTAATCACGAAATTTACCCTGAGTGTTACCGGTCTGTATCAGTGCTTCGGTTGTGTCACTCCTAAATGAGTAGGTAAACTTGATGTCTATGAGAGCCGAAAAATTGATCCATACTATGCGTGAGGTCTGCGGTTTATGGTGCAATAGCAGGCTCACTTCTGTGGTTGTTCAGGAATACCGCTGTGTCTAAACAAAACCGTGTTACCCGGTCTTCGCCACTGCCTGAGGGCACTGTGGAATTGTCGGTACACAGACCGCCCCACATTACGCTTGCTACGCCCGATTTTCTGGCGCAAGAAGTCCCTGTTGCCCTGGTTTATAACGGTATCTCGCATGTTGTGATGATGGCCTCGCCTAAAGATCTGGAGCTGTTTGCGATAGGTTTTTCTCTGTCGGAAGGCATTATCGAGCACCCGCAGGAGATCTTTGGCATGGATGTGGTTCAGGCCTGTAATGGACTGGAAGTGCAAATTGAACTCTCCAGCCGCCGTTTTATGGGGCTAAAAGAGCGCCGTCGGGCGCTGGCGGGACGCACTGGCTGTGGTGTCTGCGGTGTTGAGCAACTCAATGATATCGGTAAACCCATAACGCCCCTGCCGTTTACTCAGACGTTTAACCTGGCTCACCTCGACTCTGCACTTGAGCATCTCAATGATGTTCAGCCGATTGGGCAACTGAGCGGATGCACTCACGCCGCGGCCTGGGTTTTACCGTCAGGTGAGATTGCGGGTGGGCATGAAGATGTCGGGCGACATGTTGCACTGGATAAACTGCTTGGGCGTCGCGCGCGTGAGAGCGAAATCTGGCAGCAAGGTGCGGCATTAGTCTCCAGTCGTGCCAGTTACGAGATGGTGCAAAAATCGGCGATGTGTGGCATTGAAATTCTGTTTGCGGTTTCTGCCGCGACCACACTGGCGGTGGAGGTTGCGGAGCGTTGCAACCTGACACTGGTGGGATTTTGCAAACCTGGAAGGGCAACGATCTATACCCATCCGCAGCGATTAATTGTTAATCAGTAATTTTGAATGATGAGAGCAAATCCTTCCGCTTTTAGTTGATGGTGATGGGGTCTATTATTTATCACATCAAGGAAATGCGCCTTATCCAAACAACTTATTGAAAGGGTTTATCTCATGAAAAACATCAAAACTTTTGTTGCAGTTATCGCTCTGGCTACTTCTTTCGGTTCTTTCGCTGCGCAAACTGTTACCGCAACCTCTTCTACCATTGATGGCGCGGAAGCCAAAATTGCAGCACAGGCGAAAGACGCGGGTGCATCATCCTACAAAATTACCGAAGCTTTTTCCGGTAACCTGGTCCATATGACGGCTGAACTGAACAAATAATCGAGTCACACCGTCGAAAGAGCGCCCTCGGGGCGCTTTTTTTTGGCCTGTGTCTGTGATCCTAATTCAGTTATCAAGAAATAAATAAAAAATCGCACCGTATCTATATATTGACATAAAAAATTATCATTTGATAAATAAACGAAGTTATCTTTACAGCGCTACAAACAGTTTTTCCAGCGAATAACATTCCCCCGCCTACAATTTATCGCGAGCCCAAACAGGGGTGTGGTAATAATCTCTTGTGATTATTCCGATACTTTTTATTCCGAGGACGGATAAATGCTGCTTAAAAATGGTATGCCTCCAGAGTATGAAAAAATAGCATTCTCAGTCATTGAGAACTCCATGCTTTATCTGTGGAGCGCCGCTCTGCGATCTGCTGCGGTTCTGGGTGTTGCTGATAAACTCGTTGAGGGTGAAAAAACCGCTGACCAGCTTGCAGGCGAACTGAATGTGGATGCAATCTCACTGTGCAGAATGATGCGAATACTGGCCTCGCGCGGTGTATTCGAAGAAAAATCAGAAGGATGTTTTACACTTACATCTGCCGCGGAGTTTCTGCGAACTGATAATCCTTATTCGCTGCGCGATGCCATCCTGATGCTGACGGACACAACATTCTGGCTGCCGGTATTTGAACTCCCCGACAGGGTTCGCGGTAAAAATGTGTTTAAGTCAATTTTTGGTATGGCATTTTATGACTACTGGTCGCAGCAGGATCACGCTTCGGGCGATACTCTTTTTCACTCAGGTATGTCTTCTATGTCAAAAGTGGAGAATGAGGTGCTGGTTCGCAATGTTGAATTTCCAGAACATACTACGGTAGTGGATGTCGCCGGTGGTTATGGAAATATGCTACTGAATATATTACGGAAAAATCCAACGTTGAAGGGGATATTATTTGATCGCCCGGATGTGCTAAGTGGAAATATGCTTCATCAGCTTGATGACAATTCTCGCTGGACATTAACGCCCGGCAGTTTCTTTGAAAAATGTCCTGCCGGGGATATTTATATACTGAAATATATTGTTATGGACTGGTCGGATGCGGAAGCCATAAAAATTTTGCGTTGCTGCCGTAATGCTATGTTACCTAATGGCAAAATAGTGATTATGGAGCCAGTCGTATCTGAGGGCGAAAATTCTCTTGGTGGATGCGAAATCGATCTGCTTTTGCTGGCGAGCTTTGATGGCGGTCGCATCAGGACGGAAACGGAGCTGCGCGATATGCTTGCAAAATCAGGGCTCCGGCTTGAAAGGATCATCAAAACAGAGACCTATTTGTCTATTGTCGAGGCTGTTGCTGCCTGAGTGTTAGCTTAGCCCCATGAGGCGCAGCAGCGCAGTAACGACTGCTGCCGCCACGATCACCACAATTAATGGCATTTTTCGCCAGGCCAGGAATACCGCAAACCCTACGCCAAACACGCGAGCCATCCCGGCGAAATGCTCCCCTTCATAAAACGTTGTCGCCAGCGCCACTGAGAAGAGCAATACCGTCGCGGCATCAGAGAGCAGTGCCTGGGAACGTTCGGAGAGCGCCAGCCGATTGCCGAGCTTTGCCCCACCAAGACGCATCAGATAGGTTCCTGCTGAAAGGATGGCGATACCAAGAATAAAGACCGTCATGTTTTCCATTATTTTTTCCTCGCGGCAAGGCCGAGTAACGAGAGCAGCACCGGTAAGCCGACTGGGGCAAACGGCACAGCCGCGAGCGACAGAACCGCTCCACTACAGGCACGAATAAGTGTCGTACGATTTTTAAAGGCAGGAACGACTAACGCCAGCAGAATCGCCGGGAATACCGCATCCAGTCCGATGGTTTCGGGAGCGGGTAACAGCTTGCCTACCATTGCCCCCAAAAGTGCGCCGAGTGGCCAGATAATGGCAACGCCCAGGCCGCACAGCCAGTAGGCGGCTTTACGTTGCTCAGGGGTTTTTTGTGACAGACCAAATACCACACTCTCGTCGTTCATGATGTGACAGCCCAGCAGGCTCATTCCCCGTTTACCTACCAGTTCGCGCACTGTTACGCCGAACGGTACGTGTCGAGCGTTCACCAGTAAACCGGCTGCAGCAGCGGCCAGGGGATTGCCCCCGCTGGCTACAATGCCGATAAACATAAATTCTGACGCCCCCGCCAGCACAGAAATAGAGAGCACAAAGGGAACCCAGACCGGGAAACCATAGGCCATCGCCAGCGAGCCGTATGACATGCCGACAACGCCAACGGCGAGGCAAACCAGAATGATTGCTTTTATGGTGTCGCCTTTAAGGCAGGAGAGGTGATGCTTCATACAATTTTAGCCATATCGAACGTGTATCCATTATAATGAACGTATCAATGTCGTTTTACAAGATGAACGATTCGTTCGATTTACAGAACAAGAGGGCGTTTTATGCCGCAGCCAATCAGCGTGATTGCCAAAAGTCTGGTGCGAGAACGCCTGCGAACCGGGCTTTCATTAGCGGAAATTGCCCGTCGTGCCGGGATCGCCAAATCCACACTCTCGCAACTGGAGTCAGGAAACGGCAACCCGAGCCTGGAGACGCTCTGGTCGCTTTGCGTGGCGCTGGATATTCCTTTTGCGCGTTTGCTGGAACCGCAGCTGCCGACAACCCAGGTGATCCGCCGTGGAGAAGGGACGAAGGTGATTGCCGGGCAGGCTAACTACGAAGCAATTTTACTGGCCGCGTGTCCCCCTGGAGCTCGTCGCGATATTTACCTGTTGCTGACTCAGCCAGGCGCAGACCGTATCTCTCAGCCACATCTGCCGGGCTCGGTTGAACATATTATCGTGACGCAAGGACGGGCCATGGTCGGTTTACTTGATGCACCTGAAGAGCTGAGCACAGGGGATTACATCTGCTATCCGGCAGACCAGCCGCATATCTTTAAGGCGCTGGAACCGGATACCCATGCGCTTCTGGTCGCCGAACAAAATTAACGAAGAAACGGAAAATCATGTCGCTTAAAGCCATTGCCAAAGAATTGGGGTTGTCCGTGACGACGGTCAGCCGTGCCCTCAACGGGTATGATGATGTTTCCCGCGAGACGCGTGCCCGCGTGGAAGCAGAAGCCCAACGGCGTGGCTATCGGCCAAATACCTTTGCCCGACGTCTTAAAATGGGCAAAATTGATGCCGTGGGGCTGGTGTTTCCGGTCCATCCTGTTCCGCTCAATAACAGCGTATTTATGGACATGGTCGGCGAAATTAGTCACGAACTTGCGCAACATGAGATCGACCTGCTGTTGATTGCTGATGATGATCTGGCCGACAAGCACAGCTATATGCGCATGGTACAAAGCCGTCGTGTCGATGCGCTGATTGTGGCCCATACGCTCGATCATGATCCGCGTCTTGAACAGCTTCAGGCTGCTGGTTTTCCCTTCCTGGCGCTGGGCCGTAGCCAGTTATCACAGCCCTACGCGTGGTTTGATTTCGACAACTACGCGGGGACCTATCAGGCCACTCGCTGGCTGATTGAGAAAGGCCATCAGCGGATTGCGCTACTGGGTGAAAGTAATAATCAGGCCTTTATCACCCAGCGTCGTCAGGGCTACCTGGATGCATTGCGGGAAGTGGGTTTATCCAGTGAATGGCTACGTGCTATGCCACCTTCACGCCGCGTGGGCTATGCCACAACCCATGAACTGCTCTCCCTTGAGGATCCTCCTACCGCCATTATCACCGACTGCAATACGCACGGAGACGGGGCCGCTATGGCGCTGGCGCAATGCGGGCGTTTAATCGGGGATAATGCGGTTTCTCTGGTGGTGTATGACGGTTTGCCGCAGGACAGCATTGTTGATATCGACGTGGCCGCCGTTGTCCAGTCTACTCGTCAGGGGGTGGGGAAACAGATCGCGGATATGGTGCGTCAGTTAATTAACGGCGATGACGTTTCCGAACTTCAGGTGCTCTGGCAGCCTGCGTTTTCCCCAGGCCAGACGGCCTAATTTCGCCAAATTTCTAAACCCGATCACAGATCCGAAACGTTTTGGTTTGTATCCGAAACGTTTCGGATCAACACTCACGACATCCCGATGACAGGAGATGTCTGATGCACGAATCCATTTTACGACTCGAAAGTAAGACGGTTGATGTGGTGATTAAGACCCACCCATTCG
This sequence comes from Lelliottia sp. RWM.1, assembly GCF_016859735.1. Classification (NCBI taxonomy): domain Bacteria; kingdom Pseudomonadati; phylum Pseudomonadota; class Gammaproteobacteria; order Enterobacterales; family Enterobacteriaceae; genus Lelliottia; species Lelliottia sp. RWM.1. The sequence goes on from NZ_WLVC01000010.1 coordinate 33,024, forward strand.
CCGAAATTCTCTACTGGGGGCCTCACCTTCAGCACTTTTCGCCGCAGGATGTAGAAAGTCTTTCTCGTCCCATTGCCAATGGCAGGCTGGATGTTGACTCACCGGTAACGCTGATGGCGGAACTGGGCCACGGTTTGTTTGGCTCCCCGGGCATTGAAGGACATCGGCAGGGGCTGGACGGTTCACCGGTATTCAAAACGACCCATGCACAACCACAGGGGCAAAGCCTGACGATTACCGCGGAAGATACGCACGCGGGATTGCGCCTGACCAGCGAACTGGTGCTTGACGACAGCGGAGTGCTGGTGGTCCGTCATGGTTTGACCAACCTCAGAGCGCAGGCATGGCAGGTGGACCGCTTTGCTGTCACATTGCCGATTGCCGAGCGTGCGCAGGAAGTGATGGCCTTTCATGGACGCTGGATCCGCGAATTTCAGCCGCACCGGGTTCACCTTGATCACGACAGCGTTGTGATTGAAAACCGTCGCGGAAAAACCTCTCATGAACACTTCCCGGCGCTGATTTCCGGTACGCCGTCATTTTGCGAAATGCAGGGTGATGTCTGGGGTGTCCATCTTGGCTGGAGCGGTAATCATCGTTTACGCGCTGAAGCGAAAACCGACGGTCGTCGCTATCTGCAAGCCGAAGCACTCTATCTGCCTGGCGAAATGGCGGTTGAAGAGGGTGAGACTCTCTGGACACCGCGCCTTTTTGCGAGCTACTCCGCGCGCGGTCTGAACGGCATGAGCCAGCAGTTCCACCGCTACCTGCGCGACAACATTATTCGCTTCCCGGAAAACAAACCCCGCCCGGTGCATCTCAATACCTGGGAAGGGATCTACTTTAACCACGATCCGGAATACATCATGCGCATGGCGGATGAGGCGGCGGCACTGGGCGTGGAGCGTTTTATTATCGACGATGGCTGGTTCAAAGGGCGTAACGATGACCACCGTGCGCTGGGCGACTGGTATCTGGATGAGAAAAAATACCCGAACGGTCTGACGCCCGTGATTAACCACGTCAAAAACCTCGGAATGGAGTTTGGTATCTGGGTTGAGCCGGAGATGATCAACCCAGACTCAGATCTGTATCGAGCCCATCCTGACTGGGTGCTGGCTCTGCCGGGATACACGCAGGCAACCGGACGTCATCAACTGGTGCTCAATCTGAATATTCCGGAAGCCTTTGATTATCTGGTTGAACGTATGAGCTGGCTGTTGGGAGAACACGTGGTCGACTATGTGAAGTGGGACATGAACCGCGAACTCGTGCAGCCTGGGCATAATGGTAAAGCGGCTGCCGACGCACAGACTCGTCAGTTTTATCGTCTGCTGGACGTGCTGGGTGAACGCTTCCCGCATATCGAATTTGAGTCTTGCTCCTCAGGGGGCGGGCGAATTGATTATGAAGTGCTGACCCGTAGCCACCGCTTCTGGGCGTCCGATAACAACGATGCACTGGAGCGGAACACTATTCAGCGAGGGATGAGCTACTTCTTCCCGCCGGAGGTCATGGGGGCGCATATCGGTCATCATAAATGCCACGCGACCTTCCGCCAGCACAGCATAGAATTTCGGGGGCTGACGGCGCTGTTCGGCCATATGGGGCTGGAGCTGGATCCCCTTACGGTAGACGCCCAGGAGCGGGAAGGTTACCGACGTTATGCCGCATTGCATAAGCAATGGCGCGAGGTTATCCATCATGGTACGCAGTGGCGTGTGGACATGCCGGATACCACGACGCTGGCGCAGGGGATTGTGAGTGAAGATAAAACGCGGGGGCTGTTTATTGTCAGCCAGCTTCAGATGCCGGATTACACCCTGATGATGCCGCTGCGCATGCCAGGGCTGGAGGCCCGCGCGCAATACCGCATCACACTGCTCGATCACCCGAATATTCGTATAACGGGCGAGGGCGGACACACCATGCGCAAACTCCCGGCATGGATGGAAGCGCCGCAAACGGTAAGCGGTGAGTGGTTGATGCAGGCGGGCATTGCGCTGCCGATTCTGGATCCGGAAACCGCCATTCTGATTGGCGTCGAACGCGTGTAAGGGTGATGGGTCGGGTAACCGGCCCTCCGTTGAGGATAAAAATAATGAACACAACAACCTGTACCCACAAGGACAACCCTAATTTCTGGATCTTCGGGCTGTTCTTCTTTCTCTACTTCTTCATTATGGCTACCTGCTTTCCGTTCCTGCCTATCTGGCTGTCGGATATCATCGGCCTGAATAAAACCCATACCGGTATCGTTTTCTCCTGCATCTCGCTCTCTGCTATCGCGTTCCAGCCGGTTCTGGGCGTGATATCAGATAAGCTGGGGCTGAAAAAGCACCTGCTGTGGATCATCTCTGTCTTGCTGTTCTTGTTTGCGCCTTTCTTCCTCTATGTTTTCGCTCCGCTGCTGAAAACCAGTATCTGGCTGGGGGCACTGAGCGGCGGGCTGTATATCGGCTTTGTCTTCTCGGCGGGATCGGGAGCGATAGAGGCTTACATCGAACGAGTAAGCCGCAACAGCTTTTTTGAATATGGTAAGGCGCGCATGTTCGGCTGTCTGGGCTGGGGGTTGTGTGCGTCGACCGGCGGCATTTTGTTTGGTATCGATCCGTCGTATGTGTTCTGGATGGGGTCGGGCGCGGCACTGCTACTGATGTTGTTACTGGTGGTGGCGAAACCGAAACCCAACCAGACTGCGCAAGTTATGGATGCGTTGGGGGCAAACCAGCCGCAAATCACCGCGAAAACGGTCTTTAACCTGTTCCGTCAGCGCAGAATGTGGATGTTTATTCTCTATGTGATTGGCGTAGCTTGCGTGTATGACGTCTTCGACCAGCAGTTTGCCACCTTCTTTAAATCGTTCTTTGCCACCCCGCAGGAAGGCACTCGTGCCTTTGGTTTTGCGACCACCGCTGGGGAAATTTGCAACGCCATCATCATGTTCTGCTCGCCGTGGATCATTAATCGCATCGGCGCGAAAAATACGTTGCTGATTGCCGGGCTGATTATGGCGACGCGTATTATTGGTTCGTCGTTTGCCACGACCGTTGTGGAAGTCATCGCCCTGAAAATGCTGCATGCCCTGGAAGTCCCGTTCCTGCTGGTGGGGGCATTTAAGTACATCACTGGCGTATTCGACACCCGTCTGTCGGCGACCATTTATCTGATTGGTTTCCAGTTTGCCAAACAGTCCGCGGCGATTTTCCTCTCCGCGTTCGCCGGGAATATGTATGACCGGATCGGTTTCCAGGATACCTACCTGATGCTGGGCTGTTTTGTACTGGCGATTACGGTGGTGTCGGCGTTTACCTTGAGTAGCAGACAAGAGATTGCTGCCAGCCGTAACACGGTGGAGGCCCGTTAAGAAAATGACGCTGCCGCGAGCGCGGCAGCGTTAACGCATTACGCCAGATAAAATACCGGTTTCAGTTCGGCACTTACCGGGCTGTTGTCCGGGTTCGAGGGCATCACTTCACGCATGTGTTTCCACCAGCGCTGACAGACATCGGTGTTGGCCACCGCGTTCCAGCGCTCTTCCGATTCAATCTCAACGGTCGCAAACAACAGGTTGCGTTCTTTATCGAGATAAATGGCGTAATGGTGCGCTCCGTGGTCTTTCAGCACCGCTTCCAGTTCAGGCCAGACAGGGCTGTGGCGACGTTCGTACTCTTTATGCGCGTCCGGGTTCACCTGCATTACAAAGGCTTTGCGGATCATAATGCCTCCAGATACAGCTCACGCACCTCATCACGGCTGGCGGTGCGTGGGTTGCAGGGTGCGCATGGGTCGGCGAGCGCTTTATCCAGCCAGCCTTCGATATCGGCTTTGGTTACACCCAGTTTGCTAAAGCCAGACGGAATACCGACGCGGGCGCTCAGGTCACGAATCGCCTGAATCGCCGACATGCTGGCTGCTTCGTCGCTCATACCACGGGTATCAACGCCCATCGCCTGTGCCACGCGGGCAAAGCGTGACACCGCGTTCGGACGGTTAAAGTTTTCGATGATTGGCAACAGGATAGCGTTACACACGCCGTGTGGCAGGTTGTGCGTCGCGCCTGGCTGGTGTGCCAGAGCATGAACCAGACCGAGACCGGCGCTGTTAAAGGCCATGCCCGCCAGATACTGACCGAAGGCCATTTGCTCACGCGCCTCCAGATTGTGCCCGTCATCCACCGCTTTTGGCAGCCACAGCGTGATCAGGCGAATGGCCTCCAGTGCGTTGGCATCGGTCAGCGGATGTGCACCCACAGAGACATAGGCTTCAATCGCATGGGTCAACGCATCCATGCCCGTTGCCGCGGTGACGGATGCCGGGATATCAAGCATCACGCTGGCGTCATCCACGGCGATATCCGGGATGATGTTCGAATCGATGATCACCTCTTTGACCTGACGCTCACTATCAATAATCACCGCGTTACTGGTCATTTCCGCCGCCGTGCCTGCAGTGGTGTTAATTGCCACCAGTGGCACGCCTGCGTATTTGACTTTGCCGACGCCGGAGTAGGCGGTTGACGGGCCGGGGTTGGCGGTGAGGATTTTAATCGCTTTGGCGGTATCGATTGGGCTCCCGCCGCCAAAGGCGATCACGTAGTCACATTCGGCGTCCTGATAGGCTGTAAATCCTTTCTGCACCAGCGCTTCCGTCGGGTTAGGGAATACCTCGTCAAACAGGTGATATGACATCTGATGCGCATCCAGCGCGGCAAACAGGCTGTCGAGCAGGCCCATTTTTACCAGTTGTCCGTCGGTGACAATCAGCGCTCTGCCCCACTGTTTATTCGCCACCAGGTTAACCATATCGCCAATTGCACCTGCGCCGTGCAGGCTGATTTTTGGCAGTGCCAACATAAAGCTCATGATAATTCTCCTTAATGATGATTTTGGGTAATCCGTTCCCCTCACCCCGACCCGAAAGGCCGCACCAAACAGTCCCCTCTCCCCTGGGGGAGAAGGTGAAGATGAGGGGGTTACATTCGTCTTCGTTGCATAATCCGGCGGGTAATAATCGGCAGTGAAATCACCACGATCAGCATCGTGCCGATGATCACCGACATCACAATACCGGGCACGTTAAGCAGGCTCAGGCCAAAGGTCACCAGCCCCATCAGGAAGGCGGCGATAATCACCCCTACCATACTGCCGGAGCCGCCGAGAATATTGACGCCGCCGAGAACCGCCATCGTCACCACCGCCAGTTCCCATCCCACTGCAATCGTCGGACGCGTACTGCCCAGGCGTGAGGTGAGCAGCACCGACGCCAGACCGGACATTAGCCCCACCAGGGCAAACAGAATCAAATTGTGACGTTTGACGTTGATACCCGAGTACCACGCGCCGGTCGGGTTATTGCCGATGGCATAGGTACGACGGCCAAAGTTAGTGCGGTGCAACATAAAGGCAAATACGGAAGCCAGCACGATGAACAGAGCAAACTCAAAGGACAGCGCGCCCCAGACATAGCCTTGCCCTGGCCAGGCAAAACTCTCCGGGTAGCGGTTCAGCGCCTGATCGCCCAGCAGGATGTAGGTAATGCCGCGATACAGGCTCATGGTCCCGATGGTGATAACGATGGAAGACAAGTTAAAGCGCGTCACCAGAATGCCGTTGAACACCCCGCACAACAGACCGACGCCTAATCCCACACAGATCAGCAGCGGGGTATCCACTCCTGCTGCAGCGCAAAAGCCCATTACCGTGGAGCTCAGCGCGATGGTGGAGGCCACCGACAAATCAATTTCACGGGCGATAATCAGCATGGCCATAGGCAGGACGATGATCGCTTTTTCGGTGAAGTTGAACGTCGCATCGGAGAGATTCCAGATGTTGAGGAAATAGGGCGATGCCATGGCATTAACCGCAAACACCGTCAACGTTACCGCCAGCAGAAAGCCTTCCCAGCACAGCAACCGCTGGAGGAGCCCGGGTGCAGCAGGGACGTTTTTGATCTCTTCAGTGGTCATCATTTTGCTCATGATTTCACCGCCAGTTTCTGACGCGCCAGCGCCGCATCGCGCAGAATCAACCGCCCTTTGCGTTTATTGCCCCGTTCATTGAGCAGGACGGCAATCACGATCACCGTGCCGGAAATCGCCATTTGCCAGAAAGGAGAGATGCCGATCACCGGCAACGCGTTGTTGATTACCCCGAGAAACAGTGCGCCGAAAAGACAGCCGAGCACGCGCCCTGTGCCGCCCATGGTGCTGATCCCGCCAATAACACACGCCGCGACCACCTGCAGTTCAAAGCCGTTAGCAACATCGACATACGCGACGGCAAAACGGGAAATCCACAAATAGCCGCAGGATCCCGCCAGTGCCCCGGACAGGCAGAAGCTGACGAACTGCATTTTTCCTGCGTTGATCCCGGTGTAATACGCCGCTGTGGCATTACCCCCTGCGGTGTAAAGCGCGCGCCCGGTGCGGCTATAGCGCAGGAAATAGCTCACCACCAGCAGAGCGGCGACAGCACACCAGCTCAGCACCGGTAGCCCCAGCACTGCAGTGCGCGGGAGCCCGAGGAAGTCCGCGCCCATTTGATTAGAGTTCACCCAACCACCGCCGGAAAGTAAAAAGATAATCCCGCGATAGATACTCATGGTTCCCAGCGTTACCACAATGGCCGGAATACCGAGTTTCCACACCAGCAACCCGTTGATCATCCCCATCAGCAGGCCGAAGGCGGTGGCAAGAAGCAGCAGCATCCACACCGGGACGCTGGGGTAGTGGAAGTTGATGAGGGCGAAAATCATCCCGGTGAGCGCCAGGTTTGCCGCCATGGACAGATCGATGCCTTTGGTCAGCAATACCATCATTTGGCCGAGGGCGAGGATGATCAGAATAGAGGTGTCGTTAAACATCTCCACCAGGTTCCCAGGGGCAATAAACGATGGCACGCGGCTGCCGATGGCGAGCATCATCAGAAAAATGACTGCCCCGAGCAGCGCTTCGCGGTGTTTCAGCAGTTGTCTGAGCATTACGCTGCCTCCTGTTTTGCGCCGCTGGCCGCACTGACGATGGTTTCTGCGGTGGCCTCACCGGCCTGATATTCCGCCACCATTAATCCCTCGTGCATCACGATGATTCGGTCGGCCATCCCCATCACTTCCGGCAGTTCAGATGAGACGATGATCACCGCCAGCCCCTGACCAACCAGTTCAGACATAAATTGATGAACGGCCGCTTTTGAGCCTATATCGATGCCTTTTGTCGGCTCATCAAGGATGATCACGTCAGGATGCGTAGCCAGCCATTTACCGATCACGACCTTTTGCTGGTTGCCGCCAGAGAGGGTTTCGACCGGTTGTTTCCAACTGAAGGCCTTCACCTGCAAACGTCTGGCGTACTCATCTGCCAGTCGCCACTCGCGATTGTCATGCAGCATCCCATTTGGGTTGAGTTTGCTGAGCTGCGGCAGACTGATGTTCTGGGCAATGGACAGCTCGATAATTGCGCCCTGTTTCTGTCGTTCTTCTGGCACGCAGACAATACCGGCCTGGATGGCATCGGCTGGCTGACGAAAATGTTGTGCTTTACCGTTCAGCACGATTTCGCCAGAAGACGGGCGTGTGACGCCGGAGAGCGCCTGCATTAGCTCGGTGCGGCCTGCACCGACCAGCCCGTAGAAGCCAAGAATTTCACCTTTACGCAGGGAGAACGAGATAGCTGCAAACTCCGTCGGATGACAAAGGTTTTTCACCTCCAGCACCGTCTGCCCTTTTTCACACTCCACTTTGGGGAAGGTCTGGGTAATGGCGCGCCCGACCATCATCGACACCATCCGCTCCTCGGTGATCTCGTTCATCGCGCCCGCGCCAACGAATACCCCGTCACGCAAAATGGTGTAGTGATCGGCCAGCTCAAAAATCTCGTCGAATTTGTGGGAGATAAACAGGATCGCTTTGCCTTCCTGTTTTAAGCGCTCAACGATTTGGTAGAACTCCAGAATTTCATGTTGTGACAGTGCGGCTGTGGGTTCGTCGAGGATCACGACCTGCGCCTCAAACGACAGTGCACGGGCGATAGCCACCATATGGCGCTGGGCGATGCTCAGGGTTTTGAGTGTCGCGCGCGGGTCAATTGGGACATCAAGACGGGAAAGAATATCCTGCGCCCGGCGGTGCATTTCCGGCCAGTCGAGCGTGTTGAAAAAGCCTTTACAGAGATACTGGCCGACGAAGATATTTTCGGTGACCGACAGTTCATCAAATAACACCGTTTCCTGATGGATGGCGGTGATCCCGACTTTATGTGCCGATTCCGGCGTCGGGAGGTGAATTGGAATCGCTTTGTAGAGGATCTCGCCCTCTTCAGGTTGATAGATGCCGGTCATCACTTTGACCAGCGTGGATTTGCCCGCGCCGTTTTCGCCAATAAGCGCGGTGACCTTACCGGGCCATAACTCAAGCTGGACATTCTCAAGAGCACGCACGCCGGGGAAAACCTTGGTGATGCCGTTGAGCTGAAGGAGTGGTGTCATGATAGTTCTCCGTAGTATCGCCCTCTCCCTATGAGGAGAGGGCGAAAGGATCAGAAGATTTTCGAGAACTTATCAATATTGCTGGCATCGTAGACGAACGGTTCCGCCATCGCGCCGTTGCCATCAGCATCCAGCTTCACTTTGCCGAGCTTACCCATGCTGGCTTCACCTTTGGTCGCTGTGCCTTTCACCAGGTCATCGGCGAGGTAAGTGGCGGCATAACCGAGTTCAATCGGGTTCCAGATGGCGAAACTTTTGCTCGCCCCGGATTTCACCGCGCCCGCCATCTCAGACGGCAGACCCAACCCTGTTACGTACACTTTGCCGATCTTGCCCTGATCTTTGACGGCCTGTGCGGCAGCCACAATACCGACGGAAGACGGCGAAACGATCACTTTCAGGTCAGGGTAGGTTTTCAGCAGACCAACGGCTTCGCGGTAGCTTTTATCGGACAGATCATCGCCGTATGCCACCGTGACCAGATTGACGGACGGGTATTGCGGCAGCACTTTTTTCATCTCCGCAATCCAGGTGTTCTGGTTGGTGGAGGTTGGTGTGGCGCTGAGTACCGCCACGTCGCCTTTCCCGACATTCAGCGCTTTCAGCGCATCGGCCGCCAGCTTGATGTTGGTTTCGCCAATCAGGGCATTATTGGATGGATTCAGGTGGATTTGACGACCGGCTTTCGCTACGCCGGAATCCCATGACACCACCTTAATGCCGCGCTGCATCGCTTTTTTCAGGACGGGGACTAAGGCATCCGGATCGTTAGCCGAGATGGCGATCGCATCCACGCCCTGGGCGATCAGCCCGTTCAGCACCTCGATCTGCGCCTCTGCGGTTGTGGTGGTCGGCCCGGTGTAAATCACTTTTACATCACCTAACTCTTTGGCTGCCTCCTGTGCGCCAACGTTCGCTGCCTCGAAGAATCCATTTCCTAAGGACTTCGCCACCAGAGCGATTTTGACTTCTGCTAAAGCGGAACCGGACAACGCCAGTGCGGCAACGGTGAGGATCAAGCTTGCTTTTATTTTCATTGCTTATACTCCACGAGTTAGTTTTGTAGGGTTTGCAGGTGTGTTTCGCCCCGTCTCAATGAGCGGGGCGCGATGTTTTTAGTTGTACAGATCTAACGCGGACTGCATTGGGGTAACGCCAAAACGTTTACCCAGTGCAATCAGTTCTTCCTTCGTGATGGTCTGTTTCATGCCGCCCATGGAATAGACCTTCACCAGCACTTCTGCTGATTTCTCAGCGGTATCGATCAGACCAAAGGCTTCATCCAGCGTCGGACCGCTGCCGAACACGCCGTGGAATGGCCACAGCACCAGTGAGTGTTGTTGCATCTCAACGGCGGTGGCCTGACCGATTTCGTCCGTACCCGGAACCATCCACGGCAGAATGCCCACGCCGTCCGGGAACACCACCAGGCATTCGGTGCTGCCTTCCCACAGTTTGCGGGTGATGAAATCTGTCGTATTTTCCAGCACATAGGTCAGTGCTATCAGGTTGGTGGCATGACAGTGCATGATCACGCGATCTTTCCCGTTGGTTGCCTTAATACGCTCGCAGTGGGAAAGGAAGTGCGCCGGAAGCTCTGATGTCGGCACAGCATCGTCCGTCAGCCCCCAAAGAATGTGGTAGCCCGCGCCGTCGCTGTCCACTTTTACCACGCCAAGATTGGCCTGCGGGTCGAGCTGGACGTTGCGGAAGAATTTACCGGAGCCGGTGACGATAAACGCGGTGTTCGCGAGCAGCGGCATGGCCTGGCTCAGCGCGATATAGCGCGGCTTCTGATGAAACTCCGCTTCAAACGGTGCGATATCTGCGTCGTCAAGACGTAACGTCAGGTTACCGCCGTTGCGCTCATCCCAGCCTTTTAACCAGGCATCGGTAGTGGCTTTGATCATGCCCTGGACGAACCAGGCGTTAGTGATGGTCTGCATAGTTTTCTTTTCCAGTTATCGCGGTGAGAGTTTCCTCACCCTAACCCTCTCCCTGAAGGGGCGAGGGGATGGTTTGCGCGCCCTCACCTTTTACGGAGAGGGCGGAGCGAGGGTTGTGTTACCCGCGCTGACTCAACACGTCTTTCTCGTACGCCCGGACGTTATCCAGCCATTGGCTGCCTGCCGGAGCGTCGTTGCGCTGGCAGTACATCTCCCACACTGCCTGCCACGGCAGAGATTTTTGTTCTTCCAGCAGGGCCAGACGTGCGGTGTAGTCGCCGTTTTCTTCCAGTTTTTTCAGGGCTCCGGTCGGCTCCAGCAGAGCGCGCAGCAGGGCTTTTTTCATGTTGCGTGTACCGATCACCCACGCTGCAATGCGGTTGATGGAGGCGTCAAAGAAATCAAGGCCAATGTGTACCCGGTCGAACAGGTCGTGACGGATGATTTCGCTGGCGATGGCCTGGGTTTCGTCATCCAGCAGGACCACATGATCGCTGTCCCAGCGCACCGGGCGGCTTACGTGCAGCAGCAGGCGGGGCACGTACAGCATGGCCGCAGAGATTTTGTCAGAGATCACTTCTGTTGGGTGGAAGTGGCCTGCATCCAGGCACAGTGCGGTCTGGCGGCTGGTGGCGTAACCCATGTAGAACTCGTTAGAGCCGACGGTATAGCTTTCTGCGCCAATGCCGAACAACTTGCTCTCGACGGCATCAATGTGGTGTGCCGGGTTCAGCTTCTCGCTGATGACCTCATCCAGTGCAGCCAGCAGGCGCTGGCGCGGGGCCAGGCGGTCAACGGTGATATCTTTCATGCCGTCCGGGATCCAGATATTCATTACCGACGGTGTGCCGAGTTGTTCGCCGAAGTACGCAGAGACGCGGCGGCTGGCTTTGACGTGGTCTATCCAGAACTGGCGGATTTCATCGTTAGCATGAGCGAGGGTAAACCCGTCGGCGCTCAGTGGGTGCGAGAAGCAGGACGGGTTAAAATCGAGTCCCAGCTTGTTGGCTTTAGCCCATTCCACCCAGTTCTTAAAGTGTTCTGGTTTGATCTCATTTCGTGCGACGGGTTCGTCAGACTCCAGATAGATGGCATGCAGGTTGAGACGTTTTGGACCTGGGATCAGGCTCAATGCCAGCTCCAGATCGGCACGCAGTTCGGCGGCGTTCCGCGCCTTGCCTGGATAGTTACCGGTCGCCTGAATGCCACCCGTTAGCGAACCGCCTGGGTTCTCGAAACCGGCGACGTCATCACCCTGCCAGCAGTGCATGGATACGGGCAGACGGTCGAGTTGGCGCAGCGCCTCGTCGACATCCACGCCGACGGCGGCGAAACGTTGTTTAGCCAGGTCCCAGGCTTGTTCAAGTTGAGTGGTCATGCGCAAAGCTCCTTAGTCAGTCGTTTTTGCTGAAACTGCGCCCGGTAGCGGGCAATTTCATGGCAGGGATTAGGGGTGAAGGTGGTCAGACGGTGATTTGCTGTGACCACCGAGCGGAAATCGTCAACGTTAGAAAGCTCATCCAGCGTCATCAGTTGAATGCCGATATTGCCGAGCGTTGAGGCTTCTACGGGGCCGGCGACGACGGCAATACCGCAGGCATCGGCGCAAAGCTGGTTCAGTAACAGGTTCTGGCCGCCACCACCGACAATGTGTAGCTGGCTGAATGGCTTACCGCGAAGGGCGGCAAGCTCGGCCAGGATGTCGGCATACAGCAGAGCGAGACTGTCGAAAATGCAGCGTGCCAGTTCAGCAGGGCTGGAGGGAACGGGCTGTCCTGCATCGAAGCAGGCGGCCTGGATCTCGGCACTCATGTGCGCCGGATTAATAAAGCGATCGTCGTTCGGGTTAATCAGGAACGTGCACGCCGTCATTTGTTCGGTGTCGGCGATGAGTTGTGGCAGGTCGGTTATGTTTTGCTCTTTAAGCACCCGCTGGAGCAGCCACAAACCCATGATATTTTTCAGTACCCGGTAGCGGCCTTCCGCTCCACCTTCGTTGGTGATATTGGCGGCCATTGCAGCATCGCTGGTGTACGGGGTTTTACTCTCAAAGCCCATCAGTGACCAGGTTCCGGATGAGAGATAGGCGGCATCTTTGTTGGCCAGCGGCGCGGCAATCACCGCGCTGGCGGTGTCGTGGCTGGCGACGGCGACCACAGGAATCGCATTACCCTGCGGGCAAATCCACTGACCGATCACATTACCGGGGTGCGTTGGCGTACCGAACCAGGCTGGCGATGCCCCCGTCCAGTTCAGCAGGCTCTCATCCCAGTTATCCGAGTTAATGTTCACCAGTTGAGTGGTGGTGGCGTTGGTGTATTCCCAGTTCATGTTGCCCGTCAGGCGGTAGCTGAAATAATCCGGGATCAGCAGAGCATGTGTAACCTGAGCCGCCAGCTCTGGCTGCTGTTCGATCAGCGCACGCAGCTGATACAGCGTGTTGAAGGGGAGAAACTGGATGCCGCTTCGACCGTAAATATTCGCCTTACCAAGCTGCGCCATGGCATGTGCCATCAGACCGTCGGTACGGCTGTCACGGTAGGAGACAGGCAGGCCGACACACTCACCGTGATCGTCCAGCAGGACATAATCCACCCCCCAGGTATCAATGCCTATGCTGTCGATTCGGATACCGTCATCGCAGACTTTCTTCAGCCCGGTGCGAATGTCAGCTTCCAGGCCGTCGATGTTCCAGGTGTCGAAACCGTCCTGTTTTTGCAGGCAGTTAACAAAGCGGTGAATTTCGCGAAGCGAAAGCGTGCGCTGGTTGCAGTCCCAGGTGGCCAGCATTACACGGCCGCTGGATGCGCCTAAATCGACAGCCACACAATGGCGAAAAGTCATGGTCGGATCCTTCGTTAAGTCATTGGCGTTGAGTGTAAGAAAGGGAAGAAAAAGCCACCTTCTCGCTACTGACAGCGGAAATCCGTGGCTGGCAAGAAAGCAAAGATGAACGTGAGGGAGTTCACAGTTTCCAGTAATGACGGGCGTTGCAGGCAGTGTGACGCTTGCCGCATTTCCCGATCTTTCCATCCGTTTCTTGAAAAACGGACAGCTTTTGCGCGCTTTACTGCTGAAAATTTAAGGTGAGTACGGAGAGCCTTAATTACTATTTTGAGAACATTTCTCATTGGTGGGGGCCGTTATGACCGTACTACACAGCGTGGATTTTTTTCCTTCGGGAGGTTCGCCCGTTGCGATTGAGCCACGGCTCCCTCAGGCTGCATTTCCTGAGCATCATCATGATTTTCATGAAATTGTGATTGTTGAGCATGGAACGGGTATCCATGTGTTTAACGGCCAGCCGTACACCATCAGCGGGGGGACGGTCTGCTTTGTGCGCGATCATGATCGCCATTTGTATGAGCATACCGATAACCTGTGCCTGACCAACGTGCTCTATCGCTCGCCGGATGCGTTCCAGTTTCTCTCCGGGCTTAATCAACTGCTGCCGCAGGAGAAGGACGGACACTACCCGTCACACTGGCGGGTGAATCAGGCCACATTGCAGCAGGTACGCCAGTTGGTGAGCCAGATGGAACAGAGTGAAGATGGGCTGGAAACGCATGCCATCGCCACGCGTGAGCTGTTGTTCATGCAACTGCTGGTTCTGCTGCGCCGTAGCAGTCTGGTGGAAGGTCTGGGGAATAATGATGCCCGGTTGAATCAGCTGATGGCCTGGCTTGAGGATCACTTTTCTGAAGATGTTTGTTGGGAAATGCTGGCGGAGCATTTTTCGTTGTCGCTGCGAACCCTGCATCGGCAGCTAAAACTGCAAACCGGGCTTACCCCACAGCGGTATCTCAACCGCCTGCGGCTGATTAAGGCCCGCCATCTGTTGCGCCATACTGACGAGAGCGTGACGGATATTGCTTATCGCTGTGGTTTTGGCGACAGTAACCACTTTTCGACGCTCTTTCGCCGAGAATTTAGCTGGTCGCCACGTGATATTCGCCAGGGCAAGGACACGCCACTGCAGTAACGCGAGGGCAGTCACCGTTTTTTTACCGCAAAAAGGCTAATAATGTCAGGTTATTCGCCGTTGAGGTCCTGCCGTGGCTACTCAGTTAATCCTTCGCAAAGATGATTTTTTTGCCTCTGCCGGGCAAGCCGTCGCGGTGGCTGATCGCTATCCGCAAAATGTCTTTGCGGAACATACCCACGAGTTTTGTGAACTGGTGCTGGTGTGGTGAGGTAACGGTTTGCACGTTCTTAACGACAGGCCTTATCGCATTACGCGCGGTGACTTGTTTTACATCCGCGCGGAAGATAAGCACTCCTACGCCTCGGTAAACGATCTGGTTCTGCAAAATGTGATTTATTGCCCGGACAGGCTCAAACTCAACCTTGACTGGGCTGCGACTATTCCAGGTTTTACCGAGGCTAAAGGCGCATCCCACTGGCGTTTGAGCAGTAACGGTATGAACCCGGTTCGCCAGGTGATCACCCAGCTTGAACAGGAGAGTCAGAAGGGCGATAGCCTGGCTAACCAGATGGCGGAGCTGCTGTTTGCTCAACTGGTGATGATGCTTAAACGCTATCGCTACGCCACCGATAACCCGTCCGCGACGGCGCAGGAAGCCCTGCTGGATAAATTGATCACGACGCTTGCTGGCAGCCTCAACCGCAGTTTTGTGCTGGAGAAATTTTGTGAGCAGGAACAGTGCAGCGAGCGCGCGCTACGCCAGCAGTTCCGCACCCAGACCGGGATGACGGTGAACCACTACCTTCGTCAGCTTCGAATTTGCCACGCGCAGTATCTGCTGCAACATACGGAGCTGATGGTGAGTGAAGTGGCAATGCGTTGTGGCTTTGAGGACAGTAACTACTTTTCGGTGGTGTTTAACCGCGAGGTGGGGATGACGCCGGTTCAGTGGCGTCATCGTAGTCGGAAAGCGGCGTAATCAGTTCGCCATACCGAGGCCGACAATATTGGCGGCGATGATTATCACCACGCAACCTAGGCTCAGTACGCCAACCGGACGACGCCCGGCATTGTTCCATTCCTTCAGTACCAGCCCAACCAGCCCACCGCACAGCACGTAAAAGCTCATGTGCAGCATCCAGCTCATGTAGTCATACTGCGCGGGAATACTGGCATGGCCCCAGGCGTAGAAGAAGAACTGCAAATACCACATCAGGCCGCCGAGGGCAGAGAGCAATACGTTGGTGATGATCAGGTTTTTTGCGAGCGAGAAATCGGCTTTTACCGACAAATTCTTCACTTTTGCCAGACGAATAAAACAGAATCCCAGGTTCACCAGCGCACCGCCGCCCATAATCACCACGTAGCTCGGCAGGGCGACATACAGCGGGTCAACGCCCAGCGCGGCAGCGGCTTCATGCATCGGTTTGGCGGCGTTCATGGCGAATGACATTCCGGCGGAGAAAATACCGCACATCACTGCCAGCAGCAGGCCTTTCTTCAGGTTGAAGTCTTCGGCCTTGATGCCCATTTTGCGCTCTTTCAACTGACCCGCGCGCGTGACAATCCCGACGCCAATGACGGCAACCATCACGCCCAGCAGCGTCATCCTTCCGCCTTCTGTGTTGATCAGCACATCAAAATTCCCGTTGAGGATTGGGGTCATCAATGTGCCGACAATCAGCGTGATACCAATCGCGATACCGATACCCATCGACATACCGAGATAGCGCATGGTGAGGCCGTAGTTGATATTACCGATGCCCCACATTGCACCAAACAGGAAAACCGGCAGCAGCGTGGAGGCGCTAAAGGAGGAGCAGTAGCCCCAGAAATCGGGCAATAGCATGGCGCTAATGGTCCAGGGCAGGATCAGCCATGAAACCGTTCCGCCAACGGACCACATGGTTTCCCATGACCAATGTTTAACCTTTTTAAACGGGGCATAGAAACAGGCTGCACTGGCTGCGCCTATCAAATGCCAGAAAATACCCATCGTAATCGCATGATTCATTTTTACATCCTCATCGTTTTTATATGTCGGTAGCTTCCCGCCGACTTGATGAGTGTAAAAATTAGGCGGTTTGAGAACCTTCAGAAGGTTGCCGCACTTTTCTTTTGGATGGCAATCAGCGCGTTAACCGCGTGAGCAGACTCACAGATTCTTGATTTGCACAAAAAACGATAACCTTATAAAAACTACGGCATTGATAATCATTTTCAATATCATTTAATTAACTATAATGAACCAACTGCTTACGCGGCATTAACAGCTGTGCCGCCCGACAATAATGGAGAGGATTATGAGTTATACACTGCCATCCCTGCCGTATGCCTACGACGCACTGGAACCGCATTTCGACAAGCAGACGATGGAAATCCATCACACCAAACATCACCAGGCTTACGTTAACAACGCGAACGCTGCGCTGGAAAGCCTGCCAGAATTCGCCAGCCTGTCTGCTGAAGAGCTGATCACTAAACTGGATCAACTGCCCGCTGACAAGAAAACCGTTCTGCGTAACAACGCAGGTGGTCACGCTAACCACAGCCTGTTCTGGAAAGGCCTGAAAACCGGCACTACGCTGCAGGGCGACCTGAAAGCAGCCATCGAGCGTGATTTCGGTTCCGTAGACGCTTTCAAAGCAGAGTTTGAAAAAGCAGCAGCAACCCGTTTCGGCTCTGGCTGGGCGTGGCTGGTACTGAAAGGTGACAAACTGGCTGTGGTTTCTACCGCTAACCAGGATTCCCCTCTGATGGGTGAAGCCATCTCCGGCGCATCTGGTTTCCCCATTGTGGGCCTGGACGTATGGGAACATGCGTACTACCTGAAATTCCGGAACCGTCGCCCGGACTACATCAAAGCCTTCTGGGACGTGGTGAACTGGGACGAAGCAGCAGCACGTTTCGCCGCTAAAAAATAAGGTTGCATTGACGCCTGTGAGAAGCGAGTCTGATGACTCGCTTTTTTTGTATCTGCATAAAGGAGCAGCGATGCATTACCCGGTGAATGTGTATACAGGCAAGGTAAGGGATTACGACGGCAGCCGCCCGAGTGCCATTGCAAAAATTCAGGTCGACGGTGGGCTGACGCTAACCGATCTCGGGCTTGCGGGTGACGAACAGGCCGAAAAAAAAATCCACGGCGGGCCTGACCGCGCGCTGTGTCATTATCCTCGCGAGCACTATCTCCACTGGATCCGTGAGTTTCCTGAACAGGCTGATCTGTTTGTGGCGCCGGCTTTTGGTGAGAACCTTTCTACGGAAGGGCTGACCGAGAAAAACGTCTTTATCGGCGATATTTTCCGCTGGGGCGATGCCTTGATTCAGGTCACGCAGCCGCGTTCGCCGTGTTTTAAGCTCAACTATCACTTCGGCATCAACGATATGTCGGCGCAACTGCAAAGCGCAGGCAAAACCGGCTGGTTGTATCGCGTTATTTTGGCCGGACAGGTCTTTGCAGATGCACCGCTGGAACTGGCGTCGCGTCTGAGTGATGTTTCCGTTTATGAGGCCTGCGCCATCGCCTGGCATATGCCCTTTGACGATGAGCAGTATCATCGGTTGTTGTCGGCGGCAGGGCTTTCAACAAGCTGGACGAGAACAATGCAAAATCGACGTAGTAGCGGGAAGATCGAAGATAATTCGCGGAGATTGTGGGGGAAATGACGCCCCCTCATCCAAAAGAGCGAGAGTGAAAAGAGCGCACCGGGTAATTCCCTCTCCCGCCGGGAGAGGGTTAGGGTTCGTACTACGAACGCTTATACAATGGCAACCAGATCGTTAACCGCAACCCACCCAGCGGGCTATCATCGGCTTTCACCCAGCCGCGATGTTGCTGAATGGCGGTTTCAACAATGGCCAGACCCAGCCCCGTACCACCAGATTCACGATCGCGAGCCTCGTCGGTACGGTAGAACGGACGGAAAATCTGCTCACGGTCTTCCTGACTCACGCCAGGACCATCGTCATCCACAATGATGGTGATACCGTCTTTGTCCACCGAGAACGCCACTTCAATCTTCGTGTGCGAGTAGCGCAGGGCGTTACGCACGATATTCTCCAGCGCACTTTCCAGCGCGTTAGGGTTACCGTACAGCGGCCATGGCCCCGGCGGGAAGTTGACGGTGAACGATTTGCCCATCTGTTCTGCTTCGAAAGCGGCGTTGTCTAGCACCTCATGCCACAGATGGTTGGCTTTTACCGTTTCGCTGACCAGCGCATTTTTCTGCTGATTGCGCGACATCACCAGCAGATCGTTGATCATGCTATCCAGTCTATGAGCTTCCGTTTCGATACGTTCCAGCTCTTTGCTTTCACCGCTGCGGCGTCGGAGTAATGCCGTTCCGAGCTGGAGCCGCGTAAGCGGAGTGCGAAGCTCGTGCGAGATGTCTGAGAGCAGACGTTGCTGCGCCGTCATCATGCGATCAAGTGCCGTCACCATCTGGTTAAAACTGGTCCCGGCAGCCAGGAATTCCTGCGGCCCTGCTTCCAGTTCAGGATGCTGTCTCAGGTTGCCCTGAGCGACTTCGTCGGCGGCATTTTTGAGTTTACGGGCCGGTTTTGCCAGGCTCCACGCCAGCCATAACAGCAGCGGTGAACTGACCAGCATCGTAACAATCAGCAGCAACAGCGGGCGGTCAAACAGCAAGTTGATAAAATCAGACTGGGAGCTACTTGCCGGGCGAATCAGATAGAGTTGGTAGTTATCCTCCCCATCCCTGATGGAGAAGGGGCCGACCATCTCGACCCGGCCATATTTCTTCTTCTGCGGATGATCGGCATTATCCGCTTGACCAATGAAGTTGCGGATGATCTGCATTTCATTGCGTTCTGCGCCAATAACGCGGCCTTCGCTGGTCACCAGCAGCAGACGTTGTCCGGGAGGGGCCCACTTATCGATGGCGCGAAATAACCTGCGCCACCACATCAAATCGTTTGGCGGATCGTTTGCCAGCTCGGCTTCAACGTGTTGCTCGATCATCACGCCCTGACGTTGCTCGCTGTCGAGAAGCTCCGTCATTTGGCGTGAGTCGAGTTTTGGCAACATCAAAACGAGCATTAAAACCAATGCCAGCGTCAGCCAGAAAATGGCGAAGATGCGGGCGGTTAAGCTGCCTATCATGAAGCGGAAACCATCAGATAACCGCGACCACGCAGGGTTTTAAACCATGGGTGACCGTCTTTACGCTCCGGCAGCTTACGGCGCAGGTTAGAGATGTGCATGTCGATGGCGCGGTCAAACGGTGTGAGGCGTTTGCCCAGCACTTCCTGGCTTAAGTGTTCACGCGATACCACCTGACCAAGATGTTGTGCCAGGAGATAGAGCAAGGTGAACTCCGTGCCTGTCAGTTCCAGCGTCTGGCCATCGAAGCTCGCTTCCTGGCGGCCTGGGTTCAGGCTCAGGGAGTCCACTTCCAGCGTTGGTGAGCTGTTGTCAGTGTTCTGCTGCTGTTCGCTCCAGTGAGAGCGACGCAGGATCGCGCGAATACGGGCAACCAGTTCACGGTCATTGAACGGTTTAGGTAAATAGTCATCCGCGCCCAGCTCAAGGCCGAGGACACGGTCAAGTTCGCTGCCGCGTGCGGTCAGCATAATCACGGGAGTCTGGTGCGTCTGGCGTAACTCTTTCAATGTATCAATGCCGTTTTTCTTCGGCATCATGACGTCGAGTAAAAGTAAATCGATGCTGTCGTCAAGGAGACTCAGCGCCTGCTCGCCATCATGGGCAACCAGAACGTTGAAACCTTCCATGTCGAGCAACTCCTTTAAAAGGGATGTGAGCTCTCGGTCATCATCAACTAACAGGATTTTATTCATTGTTTAAATACCTCCGAGGCAGAAATTACGACATCAAGGCTGTCTAATCCATGACTTTACGTTGTTTTACACCCCCTGACGCATGTTTGCAGCCTGAATCGTAGACTGTCTCTCGTTGAATCGCGACACGAAAGATTTTGGGAGCAAGTGATGCGCAAAGTTACCGCTGCCGTCATGGCCTCAACGCTGGCGTTCAGTGCGTTTAGCCAGGCTGCTGTAGCTATTATCGGCAACAACGAGTCCTCAACAGAGGGCACAGCGCAGCATAGCAGCCAAAGCCATATGTTTGACGGCATAAATTTAACCGAGCATCAGCGCCAACAGATGCGAGATCTGATGCAGAGGGCAAGACACGATCAGCCCCCTGTTAATGTTAGCGAAATGGAGACAATGCATCGCCTTGTCACCGCAGAAAATTTTGATGAACGCGCTGTGCGCGCTCAGGCAGAAAAGATGGCACAGGTACAGGTTGCCCGCCAGGTCGAAATGGCCAGGGTCCGCAACCAGATGTTCCACCTGCTATCGCCCGAGCAGCAAGCGGTTCTGAACGAGAAACATCAGCAACGAATGGATCAGTTGCGTGAGGTTGCACGGATGCAGCGAAGCTCAGAAACGACGCTTTTCAGTAGCAACAGCAGTACCCGTAGTAACCAGTAAACCCTGTTTTCCTTGCCATAGACACCATCCCTGTCTTCCCCCACATGATGTGGGGGTTTTTTTTGCCCTTCATTCAGGTTTGTTCACCGTTTATTCATCCTTTGACTCCCTTTGCATCCGTTATACTAGCGGCATGAGATGACTGGAGTGTTTATGAATCAATCCTATGGACGGCTGGTGAGCCGGGCGGCAATTGCGGCGACCATCATGGCATCGTGTTTGCTGATCATTAAAATTTTTGCGTGGTGGTACACCGGCTCGGTCAGTATTCTGGCTGCACTGGTGGACTCGCTGGTGGATATTGCCGCCTCGCTCACTAACTTGCTGGTGGTGCGTTACTCATTACAACCAGCGGATGACGAACATACCTTTGGTCACGGGAAAGCGGAATCACTCGCGGCGCTGGCGCAAAGTATGTTTATCTCTGGCTCTGCGCTATTTTTGTTTTTAACCGGCATCCAGCATTTAGCATCACCGACACCAATGAATGATCCGGGAGTGGGTGTCGTGGTTACTATTATCGCGCTTATAAGCACTCTTGTTCTTGTTACGTTCCAGCGCTGGGTCGTGCGTAAAACGCAAAGCCAGGCAGTGCGGGCAGATATGCTTCATTATCAGTCTGATGTTATGATGAATGGCGCTATTCTTATTGCGCTTGGTCTTGCCTGGTATGGATGGCATCGTGCCGACGCATTATTCGCGTTAGGGATTGGGATCTATATTTTATATAGTGCGTTACGTATGGGTTATGAAGCGGTGCAATCGCTTCTGGATCGCGCGCTTCCCGATACTGAACGACAAGAAATCTTTGATATCGTGACCTCCTGGCCGGGCGTCAGTGGGGCGCACGATCTTCGTACGCGGCAGTCAGGGCCGACCCGCTTTATTCAGATTCATTTAGAAATGGAAGACAATCTGCCACTGGTTCAGGCGCATTTGGTGGCTGAGCAGGTTGAGCAGGCGATTTTGCAGCGTTTTCCTGGTTCAGACGTCATCATTCACCAGGACCCCTGTTCAGTCGTGCCTAAGGAAGGCAAAGGGCATTTTGAGCTTTCGTAATTCGTTGTAAAAAAGTGAGCCAGGCCAGCATTTTGTGTATAAATTACCGCCATTTGGTCTGACCTGAATCAATTCAGCTGGAAGTGATTGATATACTATTTGCAGTATTCGTTGGTTGAATAGTTTTCTTCTGGCAACAGATTTCAATTTTGCATTCCTAAGTTCAGAGGTAGTCATGATTAAGAAAATCGGTGTGTTGACAAGCGGCGGTGATGCGCCGGGCATGAACGCTGCAATTCGCGGTGTTGTCCGTGCAGCGCTGACGGAAGGTCTGGAAGTGTTTGGTGTCTATGACGGTTATCTGGGCCTGTATGAAGACCGCATGGTACAGCTAGACCGCTACAGCGTGTCTGACATGATCAACCGTGGCGGTACATTCCTCGGTTCTGCGCGCTTCCCTGAGTTCCGTGATGAGCACGTCCGTGAAGTGGCTATCGAGAACATGAAAAAACGTGGCCTGGACGCGTTGGTTGTTATCGGTGGTGATGGCTCCTATATGGGTGCAAAACGTCTGACTGAAATGGGCTTCCCATGCATCGGTCTGCCTGGCACTATCGATAACGACATCAAAGGAACTGACTACACCATCGGTTACTTCACCGCACTGGGTACAGTGGTGGAAGCCATTGACCGTCTGCGTGATACCTCTTCTTCTCACCAGCGTATCTCCATTGTTGAAGTTATGGGTCGTTACTGTGGTGACCTGACGCTGGCAGCGGCTATCGCCGGGGGCTGTGAGTTCGTGGTGGTTCCTGAAGTGGAATTCAGCCGTGAAGATCTGGTTAACGAAATCAAAGCCGGTATCGCGAAAGGTAAAAAACACGCGATCGTTGCTATCACTGAGCACATCTGTGATGTAGACGAACTGGCGAAGTACATTGAAACCGAAACCAAACGTGAAACCCGTGCAACGGTACTGGGTCATATCCAGCGTGGTGGTTCCCCTGGCCCATACGATCGTATCCTGGCATCCCGTATGGGGGCGTACGCAATTGACCTGCTGCTGCAGGGCTTTGGCGGTCGTTGCGTTGGTATTCAGAACGAAAAACTGGTTCACCACGACATTATCGACGCAATTGAAAACATGAAGCGTCCATTCAAAGGTGACTGGCTGGACTGCGCGAAAAAACTGTACTGATCATTGTCTGTTGCCCGGTGCTGCTGTGCTTATCGGGCCTGCGAGGTCAATGCAAAACGGTAACCTAATGGTTACCGTTTTTTTATATTTCCTCTCTCCCGTGAGTAAAGGTGTCCGCCCGCTCAAAGTCACTTTTTATTCCTCTACGTTATAGCCAATCTTTTTTTATTCTTTAATCATTGGATATCTTTCTGGCACGCTGCATTCATCAAAACACTACATAAGAGAGCTGGGCGATGAATAAATGGGGCGTGGGTTTAACATTATTGCTGGCATCGACCAGCGTTCTGGCAAAGGATATCCAGTTACTGAACGTGTCATACGATCCGACGCGTGAACTCTACGATCAGTACAACAAAGCATTTGCTGCACACTACAAACAGGAAACCGGTGACAACGTGGTGATCCGCCAGTCTCATGGTGGTTCCGGTAAGCAGGCAACGTCTGTTATCAACGGTATCGAAGCTGATGTGGTCACCCTGGCGTTGGCATACGACGTCGATGCGATTGCCGAGCGTGGCCGTATCGATAAGAACTGGATCAAGCGCCTGCCGGATAACTCCGCACCCTATACGTCGACCATCGTTTTTCTGGTGCGCAAAGGCAACCCAAAACAAATTCATGACTGGAATGACCTGATCAAACCGGGCGTTTCTGTTATCACCCCGAACCCGAAAAGCTCTGGTGGCGCACGCTGGAACTACCTGGCGGCCTGGGGTTACGCGCTGCATCACAATAACGGTGACCAGGCAAAAGCGCAGGACTTCGTCAAATCCTTGTTTAAAAATGTAGAAGTGCTGGATTCTGGTGCTCGCGGTGCAACCAATACCTTCGTTGAACGTGGGATTGGTGACGTGCTGATTGCATGGGAAAACGAAGCACTGCTGGCGACAAACGAGCTGGGCAAAGACAAGTTTGAAATCGTGACCCCAAGCGAATCTATTCTGGCTGAGCCAACGGTCTCTGTTGTGGACAAAGTTGTTGAGAAGAAAGATACCAAAGCGGTGGCTGAAGCCTACCTGAAGTATCTCTACTCACCGGAAGGCCAGGAAATCGCCGCGAAGAACTTCTATCGCCCTCGCGATCCCGAAGTGGCGAAGAAATATGACAGCGAGTTCCCTAAACTGAAACTCTTCACCATTGACGATGAGTTCGGTGGCTGGGCGAAAGCGCAGAAAGAACACTTCTCAAATGGCGGAACGTTCGACCAGATCAGCAAACGCTAAGCGTTTGAAAATGAATGACACGGTGACCCGGTGTGAGAAATCCACCGGGTTTTTTATTTGGTCATCATTTTGCGTTACTCTTTCACGTCAAACGGATTCAGGGAATGGGTAATGAAAAAAGCAGGTTATCTTTTACTGACGCTGGTCGTCATTGCGCTCGCTGCCGGTGGCTGGTTCTGGAAAAAGTCCGGTAACCCGGATGCGTTACGCCATATCGTGCTTGAACAGTGTGTGCCGAATCAGCTGCAAAATCGTCATCCCGCACCTTGTGCTCAGGTAAAAACGGACGCGGGCTATGTGATTTTCAAAGATCGCAACGGGCCGTTGCAATATCTGCTGATGCCGACGTATCGCATCAATGGAACGGAAAGTCCGCTTCTGACGGAGCCTCATACCCCCAACTTCTTCTGGCTGGCGTGGCAGTCGCGCAGCTTTATGAGCCTGAAGCATGGCTCAAAAGTCCCTGACAGTGCGATTTCGCTGACCATCAATTCGCCGACAGGGCGGACGCAAAATCATTTCCATATTCATATTTCCTGCCTGCGCCCGGATGTACGTGAGAAGCTCAATACCAGCCAGGGGGAGATCAGCACCCAGTGGCTGCCGTTGCCGGGCGGGCTGGAAGGACATGAGTATCTCGCGCGTCGGGTCACGGAGAACGAGCTGGTGCAGCGCAGTCCCTTCCTGATGCTGGCGGAAGAGGTTCCTGAAGCGCGCGACCATATGGGGCGTTTTGCGCTGGCGATGGTACAGCAGTCTGACGGCTCGTTTGTTCTGCTGGCAACCGAACGTAATCTGTTTATGTTTAACCGTGCATCTGCTGAGGAATTACAGGATCATCAATGCGATATCCTGAATTGACCCCACCATAAATAGCGTTTACTCGCACTGCCTGTCGCCGTAGACTTGCTGAAAAAATCTACAGGAGACAGGTATGTCGCTCTGGTTTACTCACCCTCTGTTTCTGCCCTCGCTGATCGTTGGCATTACCATCGTGCTGTGGGCGACATCGCTCCTGCCGGAATTTATTACCGCGCTGCTGTTTTTTACGGCAGCGATGATGGCAAAAATTGCGCCCGCTGATGTGATTTTTGGCGGTTTCGCGTCGTCGGCATTTTGGCTGGTGTTCAGCGGATTTGTCCTCGGCGTCGCCATTCGTAAGACGGGTCTGGCGGACAGGGCCGCGCGGGCGCTGTCCGCCAAATTGACCGACTCCTGGCTGCTGATGGTAGCAAGCGTGGTATTGCTGAGTTACGCGCTGGCGTTTGTGATGCCGTCGAACATGGGGCGTATCGCGTTGCTGATGCCGATTGTGGCGGCGATGGCGAAACGCGCCAGTATTACAGACGGTTCACGGGCATGGTTTGGCCTGGCACTGGCTGTGGGCTTTGGTACATTCCAGCTCTCCGCAACGATTCTCCCCGCCAACGTGCCTAACCTCGTGATGAGCGGCGCGGCAGAAGGCTCTTATGGCATCCACCTGAACTACGTGCCGTATCTGCTGCTGCATACCCCTGTACTGGGGATCCTGAAAGGATTGATTCTGATTGGCCTGATCTGCTGGCTATTCCCTGGTAGCCCAAAACCGCCACAGGATCTTACGCCACCGGAACCAATGGGGCGTGATGAAAAACGTCTCGCCTGGCTGCTGGCGGTGGTGCTGGTGATGTGGGTTACGGAGAGCTGGCATGGAGTGGGGCCTGCGTGGACCGGTCTGGCGGCCTCGGTGATTGTTTTGCTGCCACGTATTGGTTTTATTACCGGGGAAGAGTTTTCGACGGGGGTGAATATGCGCACCTGTATCTATGTTGCAGGCATTCTTGGGCTGGCGATCACCGTGACGCAAACCGGTATAGGATCTGCGGTTGGCGATGCTCTGCTGCAAGTGATGCCGCTTGATGCGGATAAACCCTTTACCAGCTTCCTGGCGCTCACTGGTATCACGACGGTGCTGAACTTCATCATGACTGCTAATGGCGTCCCGGCGCTATATACCACGCTGGCGCAGAGTTTTGCAGATGCAACTGGCTTTCCGCTGTTGTCGGTGATCATGATTCAGGTGTTGGGCTATTCCACACCGCTTCTGCCGTATCAGGCATCACCGATTGTGGTGGCTATGGGGCTAGGAAAAGTGCCGGCAAGGGCAGGGATGTTGCTTTGTCTGGCGCTGGCGGTCGCGACTTATCTGGTGCTGCTGCCGCTGGATTATGTGTGGTTTATCCTCCTGGGAAAACTGTAAAAAAAGCCCGGTAGCGCTAACGCTTACCGGGCCTTCTGTTTGGCGGGGCGAGTCAGCAAAGTGCTGACCGCCACAACAGCATTACGCCTGTTTAGCGGCTTCTGCTGCTTTAACAATCACCGCGAAAGCGTCAGCTTTCAGGGATGCACCGCCAACCAGCGCGCCATCGATGTCCGGCTGGGTGAACAGCTCTGCTGCGTTAGCCGCGTTTACAGAACCGCCGTACTGGATGATCACTTGCTCAGCCACTTTCGCGTCTGCTTTAGCAATGTGGTCACGGATAAATTTGTGGACAGCCTGAGCCTGAGCTGGGGTTGCAGATTTGCCTGTACCGATAGCCCATACTGGCTCGTACGCAATCACTGCACCTTCGAATGCTGCCGCGCCCTGAGTTTTCAGCACTGCATCGATCTGACGTGCACACACTTCTTCGGTTTTGCCTGCTTCGTTTTCTGCTTCGGTTTCACCGATGCACAGTACCGGGATCAGACCCTGCTCTTTCAGCACAGCAAATTTTTTCGCGATGAACTCGTCAGATTCTTTGTGGTAAGTACGACGCTCAGAGTGGCCGATGATGATGTATTTAGCACCGATATCTTTCAGCATTTCAGCAGATGTTTCGCCGGTGAATGCGCCAGACAGGTTAACGTCGACGTTCTGCGCGCCCAGCACGATGTGGCTGCCGTCTGCGGCGTGTTTAGCCAGATCCAGGTACATATCCGGCGGAGCGATGGCAACCGCACAGCCAGTGACACCAGCCAGCTCTTTACGCAGGTTCGCAACCAGCTCGTTTACCATGTGGCGGCTGCCGTTCAGTTTCCAGTTACCCATCACTAAAGGATGTCGCATTTCAATTCTCCACGCTTTGTCAGCGAATTAAGGAATATGGCCGCCCTGTCGGGCAGCATGGTCTGTGAATCAGTATAGAGATTTTCCCTCGAAAGGCTTTGCTTTTTGTCATTAATTCGCCCCTCCGAGTGCGTCAGATAGTGCCAGCTTAATCGGTTCAACAGCGAAGGTCAGTCCCTTTTCACCGTTATCTGCGACAACATAGCGAACAGCACCTTCCGTATCCGCGTAATAACGTTTGTTTTTGCCCAACGTGAGGAGCTTTTGCAGTTTTTGCTGGCTTTGCGCTTTGGTGAGTGCAGGTGTGAAAGCACGCAGGATGGCGCTCATATACTCAAGCGCTTTTGCCTTCGCCGCTTTTTGCTCTGGCCCTTGAATGGGTAGCCAGGTTATCTGCATGCTTTTAATTTTTAACGTGCCGCGCTCAAGTGCCGTGGAGGCGTATAAATTTTCATTAATTTTGCTGGCAGCGCGGGTCAGCGTTGGCGTGTCGCGAGCGCTATCAATGGCGCGAAATTCATCCAGTGGCAGCGTCGGGTTATCGCGATTGAAAGTTTCCCGAAACTGGCTAATGGACTGATCAAATGACGGCGCACCCGCCAGTAAATAAGGCGCAGTTGTCGGGGTAGTGGTGTCGGCGGCGTGCAGAGAAAAGCTGGCGCTCAGCGCTGTTAAACACAGTAAAAGAGAGTGAGCCCATCTTTTCATCAATAATGTCCCTGGTCGTAACTGTCCATGATTAAAACGATATCTGCTCGGCTTGTCAAAAGGTCACAACTCCAGGGTAAAATGCGCGTTATACGATAATAAGGAACCTTACATGACCATACAGCAGTGGTTGTTTTCATTCAAAGGGCGTATTGGACGCCGTGATTTTTGGATCTGGATGGTGACGTGGGTTGTTGCCATGCTGCTCCTGTTTTTCGTCGCCTATAATGCGTGGTTAAGCACGCAAACTGCGGCGTTTGCACTGGTGTGCCTGCTCTGGCCAACGGCGGCGGTTGTCGTGAAACGCCTTCACGATCGCGGACGTTCGGGGCTGTGGGCTTTGCAGGTTGTGCTGGCGTGGATGCTGGTGGCAGGTAACTGGTCAATGCTGCCATCAATTTTACCCTGGGCCGTGGGGAAACTCGTTCCGGCGATCATCTTTGTGATGATGATTATCGATCTGGGCGCGATGGTCGGCTCCCAGAACGAAAACAAGTACGGTAAAGATACGCTTGAGGTGAAGTACCGCTGATCACCAGTAGTGTTCAGCGGTCATGTGGCCCGGTCGACGACGAAGGTGCTTCGTCATTTGTCGGGTCTCTTTCAGGAGTTGTTGTGTGTCTCGCACCATCTGCGGATTTCCGCACAGCATCACGTGGCTGGTTTCGGTATTCATCGGCAGACCAACAACCTCTTCCAGCGCACCACTCTCAATCAATGCCGGGACGCGCCCGGTCAGTGAACCTGCGGCGGTTTCACGGCTGACAACCGTCTGGATCCTGAGTTTCCCGCCATACTGTTTTTCCAGTTCCTGCATCAATGGCAGATAGCTCAGGTCTGCGGCATAGCGTGCGGCGTGAACCAGTACGATATTTTTAAACCGTTCCAGATCGTTTCCGTACTGCAGAATCGAAAGATAAGGGCCAATGGCTGTACCGGTTGCCAACATCCAGAGAGTTTCACAATCCGGAATTTCATCCAGCACGAAGAAACCAGCCGCTTCACTCACAATCTGCACGTCATCGCCAGGTTTTAGCGCGGCGAGGCGTGGGCTGAGTTTGCCGTCCGGGACGGTGACAAGATAAAACTCAAGGTCCGGGTTATCCGGTGCGTTGACGTAAGAATATGCGCGCTGCACGCGCTCGCCGTCGACATCCAGACCCAGTTTGGCAAATTGCCCGGCCGTAAACGGCTGAACGGGGGCATGCACGGTGAGGCTAAAGAGCGCATCGGTCCAGAATTGTACCTTTGTGACTTTACCTGTTACCCAGTCCGCCATGATCTTCTCCTGTGCTGTTTCTCTGTTCTATCTTCCGTACTTGTGGTGAAGATTTCCAGCCCATTTGGGCTGGAAAGCTCTATCGATCAAACGGTTTTACAGAATGTGGGTCTGCACGTCAGGGTCTTTGCGATCGAGATAATGGATAGACTGAATACGGCGGATAGTGCGTGATTTTCCGCGGATCAGCAGCGTTTCAGTTGTTGCCATATTGCCCTTGCGGGTAATGCCGTCCAGCAGATCGCCTTTGGTAATACCGGTCGCCGAGAAAATAACGTTATCACTGCGGGCCATCTCATCCAGTGAAAGTACTTTATTGGCTTCAATCCCCATTGCTTCGCAACGTGCCAGCTCTTGTTCGCCAATACGGCGGTTTTCTTCGCTGTCGCCTTTAACATCATGACGAGCCAACAGACGAGCCTGCATATCACCATCCAGCGCACGGATAACGGCGGCAGATACGACGCCTTCAGGCGCACCGCCGATGCCGTAAAGCACATCCACTTCACTGTCTGGCATACAGGTCAGAATTGAGGCGGCAACGTCGCCATCAGGGATCGCAAACACGCGCACGCCGAGCGTTTGCATCTGAGCGATGGTGGCATCGTGGCGCGGTTTCGCCAGAATGGTCACGGTGAGCTCGCTAAGCGGTTTATTCAGTGCAGCGGCGATATTGCGCAGGTTCTCTTCCAGCGGAAGGCTGAGGTCAATAGCGCCTTTTGCACCCGGGCCGACAATCAGCTTTTCCATGTACATATCGGGCGCATTGAGAAAGCAGCCTTTATCACCCACAGCCAGTACCGCCAGCGCATTGGCCTGGCCCATCGCGGTCATTCGCGTGCCTTCGATGGGGTCGACTGCGATATCAACGGCATCTCCTTTGCCGGTCCCGACTTTTTCACCGATGTAGAGCATGGGGGCTTCGTCAATTTCGCCTTCGCCAATGACAATCGTGCCATCAATGTTGACCTGATTAAGCATAATGCGCATGGCATGGACGGCTGCACCGTCAGCGATATTTTTATCGCCACGGCCCAACCATTTATAGCCAGCCAGAGCGGCGGCTTCGGTTACGCGGGAAAATTCGATAGCAAGTTCACGTCTCATTTGATACTCGTGCAGTCAAAAGGAATTGCACGAAGTTTATCACAGAGTGGAGAGGGGCGCGGTCTGGGTAACCCTCTCCCCAAAGGGGAGAAGGTGAGGGTGAGGGGAATTACTCTTCGTGGTCTTCCCACGCCAGAGCGCGTTTCACCGCTTTCTTCCAGCCGCTGTAGCGGACGTTT
Source organism: Lelliottia sp. RWM.1 (assembly GCF_016859735.1). Classification (NCBI taxonomy): domain Bacteria; kingdom Pseudomonadati; phylum Pseudomonadota; class Gammaproteobacteria; order Enterobacterales; family Enterobacteriaceae; genus Lelliottia; species Lelliottia sp. RWM.1. The sequence continues at coordinate 63,639 of NZ_WLVC01000010.1, forward strand.
CGCTCGGTAGTTTCGATCCCCGGACGGAATTCGCGTTCGATAACCGCTTTTTCCTGCAATTCATCCAGATTCTGCCAGAAGCCGACGGCCAGGCCAGCAAGATAGGCCGCACCTAACGCGGTAACTTCGCGCACTTCTGGACGTTCTACGCGAGTACCCAGAATGTCGGACTGGAACTGCATCAGGAAGTTGTTAGCGACAGCGCCGCCATCTACGCGCAGTGCGTGCAGACGGATACCGGAGTCAGCCTGCATTGCTTCCAGTACATCGCGGGTCTGATAAGCGATGGATTCCAGCGTCGCGCGGATGATGTGGTTAGAGTTCACCCCACGCGTCAGGCCGAAAATCGCGCCACGCGCATACGGATCCCAGTACGGAGCGCCCAGGCCAGTGAAAGCAGGCACGACATACACGCCGTTGGTGTCCTTCACTTTGGTGGCAAAGTACTCAGAATCAAATGCATCGCTGATGAGTTTCATCTCATCGCGCAGCCACTGAATGGATGCGCCAGCCATAAATACTGCACCTTCCAGCGCGTAGTTCACTTCACCACGTGGACCGCAGGCGATAGTGGTCAGCAAGCCGTTTTCTGATTTCACCGCTTTCTCGCCGGTATTCATCAGCATAAAGCAGCCCGTTCCGTAGGTGTTTTTCGCCATGCCTTCTTTGACGCACAGTTGGCCAAACAGGGCCGCCTGCTGGTCACCCGCAATACCAGAGATAGGAATACGTGTGCCGCCTTTACCCCCGATGTTGGTCTGACCATAGACTTCGGAAGACTTACGTACGTCTGGCAGTATGGCGCGCGGGATGTCCAGCGCGTCCAGCATTTTGTCATCCCATTCGAGCGTGTTGATGTTGAACAGCATGGTACGCGAGGCGTTGGTGTAATCGGTAACGTGGACGCGTCCCTGGGTCATCTTCCAGATAAGCCAGGTGTCCACGGTTCCGAACAGCAATTCACCGCGTTTAGCACGTTCACGTGAGCCTTCCACGTGATCCAGAATCCACTTCACTTTTGTGCCAGAAAAATACGGGTCAACCACCAGACCGGTTGCGCTACGAACATACTCTTCCATGCCGTCACGCTTCAGTTGCTCACAGATTTCTGCGGTACGACGGCACTGCCAGACGATAGCGTTGTAAATTGGTTTACCGGTTTCACGCTCCCACACAACGGTTGTTTCACGCTGGTTGGTAATACCAATCGCCGCAATTTCGTCTGAACTGATATCGGCCTTCGCCAGGACTTCTACCAGTGTAGAGCTTTGCGTTGCCCAGATTTCCATTGGGTCGTGCTCTACCCAGCCTGGACGCGGGTAGATTTGCTCGAATTCGCGCTGTGATACGCTGACGATATTCGCATCATGATCCATTACGACCGCGCGGGAGCTGGTAGTGCCCTGGTCGAGCGCAACGATATATTTTTTTTCGGTCATGGTTTTTGTCCCGTAGTCAGATTACAGCGAAGCTTTTGGTTGTGCGGCAGAAGTCATGTCCTTCTCCTCTTCCACACAGGTGTCGCACGGTAAGTGGCGACCAATTAATTTGCGATAGCCGAATGCACCCAGCGCAGCCCCTACGATTGGGCCAAACAGTGGCACCAGGAAGTAAGGAATATCTTTACCGCCGGTGAAGGCTACGTCACCCCATCCTGCAAAGAAGGCGAAGGTTTTTGGGCCAATATCACGTGCCGGGTTCATCGCAAAGCCCGTTAATGGGCCCATTGATGCACCAATCACCGCAATCAGCAGACCAATCAACAACGGGGCCAGTGGCCCACGTGGGATGCCGTTACCATCATCACCCAGCGCCATAATGACGCCCATCAGGATAGCGGTAATCACCATTTCAACCGCGAAGGCCTGCACAAAATTGATATGCGGGTTCGGATACGTTGAGAAGATACCTGCCAGATCAAGACTTTCGACACTGCCGCGCACCATATGATGCGTCTGTTCGAAGTCGATGAAAAGATTGTAATAAAGCCCGTAAACTAATGCTGCTGCGCAAAATGCGCCGGCAAATTGTGAAACGATGTAAGGTACAACTTTGCGTCGGTCGAAGCACGCGAACAGCCACAACGCGATGGTCACCGCCGGGTTAAGATGTGCACCGGAAACCCCTGCAGTCAGGTAAATGGCCATTGCCACACCCAGACCCCAGATAATACTGATTTCCCACTGACCGAAACTGGCCCCGGCCACTTTCAGTGCAGCAACACAGCCTACCCCGAAGAAAATCAACAACCCGGTACCAAGGAACTCGGCGATGCACTGGCCTTTTAAGGTTGATGTTTGACTCATAATCGGATCCTGAAGAAAAATGAATGTTTATTGTTAGCGCGACCGCCCGTGACAGCCACGATGTCCTGTAGACATGGTGTTAATTTATCGTTAACGAGCAAAAACGAGAAATATCGAAATCAAAATGTGTGTACTGCGTCATAAAATGAGCGTTTTCGCGCCATAAAGCGCGTTTTTGCATCAAAGTAAGAATGTGAGCTGAATCATTTCATTAACGAATCTATTAACAATTTAGGGGTATATGGTGCGAACGCACCAGGACCAGGCCGAAAAGTGTTGCAAACCGCGATCTACGCGGTGTGCCGCTGGACAGGGGAGGCGGGGCTTCATACAATCGGCATATATATGATGCGCGTTTACGTTAAAGCGTCGCCTTGCAATTCAGGAGAGGTAGGATCATGTCTTTAGAAGTGTTTGAGAAACTGGAATCGAAAGTACAGCAGGCTATTGACACCATCACGCTGCTGCAAATGGAAATTGAAGAGCTGAAAGAGAAGAACAACACGCTGTCGCAGGAAGTGCAGTCTGCTCAGCATGGTCGCGAAGAACTTGAACGCGAAAACAGTCAACTGCGTGAGCAGCAAAGCGGCTGGCAGGATCGTCTGCAGGCGCTGTTGGGACGTATGGAAGAGGTCTAATTTCTTTCGGGAAATGCAGATGAACATAAGCCGGGTAAGGCGTCGCCGCCACCCGGTTTTTTTTATGGTTCACGCGAAATGCGTTGAAACTCTTTGTTACTCGATATCCAGCGGATCTTCGGAAAGGATAATGCCGGTATTATCGGCATAGAGGTGGTCGCCAGAGAAGAAAGTTACGCCGCCGAAATTGACACGCACGTCGCTTTCACCGATGCCTTCACCACTTGCACCAACCGGGATGGCTGCGATGGCCTGAATACCAAGGTCCAGCTCTTCCAGGTCATCCACCTGGCGCACTGAGCCATATACCACAATCCCTTCCCACTCGTTTTGCACGGCAAGACGGGCAAGGTCTGCATCGATCAATGCACGACGCACAGAGCCGCCACCATCAACCAGCAGAATGCGGCCACGGCCATTTTGTTCGAGGAGATCGTACAGCAACCCATTATCCTCGAAACATTTCACCGTGATGATTTGTCCGCCAAACGACGACCGTCCCCCAAAGTTGGAAAACAGAGGTTCTACGACGTTGACATCTTCCTGATAGATGTCGCAAAGCTCGGAGGTATCGTATTTCATAGGCTTAACGTTCAGTTGCTGCGAATGTTTTCAGTATATCGCGCGAATTGCATTGTTGGCAAAATCATCAATTGTTAATTGATATTTGTCAGTTAACGGATCGTCTGACTTAAGATAATCCCTATTACGAACAACAGGTTAGTCAGTAATGCCCCTTTGACTGTACGCTCCAGCATGGGAGGCATGGCCGCTGGGTTAAGTTCACGCAGCACAAAACGTGCCTGCTTAATGAGTAACGGCGCGGCCAAAACAAACAGCCAGCCCCAGATGCTGTGCAGAGAAATCAGGTTAAACAGTGCCAGACAGACCAGGGCGCCAGTCAGCAGGCAGGCGTGATAACGGCGAGCATTTACCGGGCCCAGACGTACCGCCAGCGTGTTTTTACCGTTCTCACGGTCACTCTCGATATCGCGCAGATTATTAATATTCAGTACGGCTGCTGCCAGAAGACCACACGCCGTTGCGGGTAAGAAAAGTGCGGGAATCAGTGTATGCGCCTGTAAATACCAACTCCCCATGACACTTAGCCAGCCAAAAAAGACTAATACGGAAATATCACCCAGACCAATGTAACCATAGGGTCGCGTGCCCACCGTATAAGTGATGGCCGCGACGATGGCGAGGATACCCAACACCATAAAGCCAATGAAATCAGCCGGCGTTTTACAGGCGACCGAGACCAGTGCTAACCCAGAGAGGCAAATTAATACCACGGTGATAATCAGCGCGCGTTTCATCTGTGCCTGGGTGATCACCCCTTTTTGCATCCCACGAAGCGGCCCAATACGATCGGGTTTGTCGCTGCCTTTGACGGCATCGCCATAGTCATTGGCAAGGTTCGAGAGGATTTGCAGTAAGCCCGCTGTGATAAGCGCCAGCCCGGCAACCAGAGGGTCGAAATAACCTTGCCACCAGGCGAGAGCGGAGCCTACGACAATCGCGGCAAATGCCAGAGGGAGTGTTTTAGGGCGAAGACTTTCGAGCCACGCCTGAGTACGGCTGATATCAGTCATAGTTATTTAGCCAATAAAAATGGGGCTTTTCAGCCCCATTAACAGTGATGAGAATGCAGTAACCGCGATTATAGGATAAAACGGCTCAGATCTTCATCTGCCACTAACGCATCCAGATGCTTACTCACATAATCTGCGTCAATGGTAATGCTTTGACCGCTCAGGTCGCTGGCATCATAAGAGATATCTTCCACCAGACGTTCCAACACGGTATGCAGACGTCGAGCACCGATGTTTTCGGTGGTTTCATTTACCTGCCATGCTGCCTGAGCGATGCGTTTAATCCCGTCTTCGGTGAACTCAATGTTCACACCTTCAGTTGCCATCAGTGCTTTGTATTGCACAGTGATGGAGGCATTCGGTTCAGTCAGAATACGTTCAAAATCTTCGGTGGTCAGCGCCTGAAGCTCGACACGAATCGGCAGACGACCCTGCAACTCTGGGATCAGGTCAGACGGGCTGGCAATCTGGAACGCGCCGGAAGCAATAAACAGAATATGGTCGGTTTTGACCATCCCGTGTTTAGTGGAGACGGTGCAGCCTTCTACCAGTGGCAGCAGGTCGCGCTGTACACCTTCACGGGAAACGTCCGGGCCGGATGCATTGCCGCGTTTACAGATTTTGTCGATTTCGTCGATAAACACGATGCCGTGTTGCTCAACCGCATCAATAGCATCTTGTTTCAGCTCTTCCGGGTTCACCAGTTTCGCTGCTTCTTCTTCAATCAGCAGCTTCATCGCGTCTTTGATTTTCAGCTTACGGGGTTTCTGCTTCTGGCCGCCCAGGTTCTGGAACATAGACTGCAGCTGGTTGGTCATCTCTTCCATACCCGGAGGCGCCATGATTTCAACGCCCATCGGTGCAGCGGCAAGGTCGATCTCAATCTCTTTATCGTCTAACTGGCCTTCGCGCAGTTTTTTGCGGAATGCCTGGCGTGCAGCAGATGGTTCCTGAGGCTGTTCGGATTGGCCCCAGTTGTTTTTAGCCGGCGGGATCAACACGTCCAGAATACGCTCTTCGGCCAGTTCTTCGGCACGATAGCGGTTTCTCTCGATAGCCTGAACACGCACCATCTTGATGGCAGAGTCGGTCAGATCACGGATGATGGAGTCAACTTCTTTCCCCACATAGCCCACTTCTGTGAACTTAGTGGCTTCGACTTTGATGAATGGCGCGTTGGCCAGCTTCGCCAGACGACGGGCAATTTCGGTTTTACCGACGCCGGTAGGGCCAATCATCAGAATGTTTTTTGGGGTCACTTCGTGACGCAGCTCTTCATCAAGCTGCATACGACGCCAGCGGTTACGCAGGGCGATCGCCACAGAACGCTTAGCGTTGTCCTGGCCGATAATGTGTTTATTCAGCTCGCTGACAATTTCGCGTGGGGTCATTTCAGACATGGGAGATCCTTACGCTTTAGAGGTCAATTCTTCGATGGTGTGGTTGTGGTTGGTATAGATGCAGATATCCCCTGCAATATCCAACGCCTTCACAGCAATATCACGCGCGTTCATGTCCGTGTTTTCCAACAGAGCGCGGGCTGCGGCCTGGGCGTACGGGCCACCAGAGCCAATAGCAATCAGGTCATTTTCTGGCTGAATGACATCACCATTACCGGTGATAATCAGCGAAGCAGTCTCATCGGCCACAGCCAGCAGTGCTTCCAGCTTGCGCAGCATGCGGTCGGTACGCCAGTCTTTCGCCAGTTCCACGGCAGCCTTTACCAGATGACCCTGATGCATTTCCAGCTTACGTTCAAACAGTTCAAACAGCGTGAAGGCGTCCGCTGTACCGCCCGCAAAACCGGCGATCACTTTGTCGTTATACAGACGACGCACTTTTTTCACGTTGCCTTTCATGACGGTATTACCCAGCGTGGCCTGGCCATCACCGGCGATTACCACCTGGCCGTTACGGCGTACACTTACTATTGTTGTCACGAGCAGACCCCCTGGTTACATATTCGGAATAAGGGCCCTGAGCCAGTGCTCAGGGCTGAATAGAATGATAGATGGGGGGGATTTTGGGGGTTTCAACCCCCAGAGGCGAGACGAATGCAGTTTGTGTGACCTGCCATCTTCAGACGGGATATTGTGCCGTCTGCATTTTCTTTGCCTTTGACCGGACCAATCACGACGCGATTCCAGCCGTTATTGGTGGTAATGCGTGAATCAAACCCTTCGAAAGCTAATTGCGCACGTACGGTCTCTGCCTGGTCAGCGCCTTTAAACGAACCACACTGTACCATCCAGCGACGTTCGTCTTTTTTCTCTGCGGTTTGTTTCGGTGCTTCTGTCTCGTGCGTAACCGGTGCGGCAGGTTGCGTTTTTGGCTGCTGCGCGGTGGTGTGTGCAGGCGTTTGCAACAGATCCTGATACGGCTGCGCCTGAGCAGTTTGTTTCTGCGGCTGTGCTTTTGGCGGCTGCGAAACAGGCTGGGTCTGCGCTGTACGAACTTGCTGCTGTTGCGGCTGCTGGTATGGCTGTTCCGTTACGCGCGGTTGCGTACGGGGTTGCTGCACCGGCTGGGTTTGCGCCCATTGCTGCTGTTGAATCTGTTGCTGAGCCTGACGACGCTGTAACGTTTGCTGGCGCTGCTCTGGCGTTTGTTCATTCCACGGAACTTCGTTCAGTTGCGTGGGTTGCTGGCGCATATCGGCCTGCATTTGTGCCAGCAACTGACGTTGCTCATCGGTCAACTGATTCGGGTTCACGACTTCACCACCGGCAGACGGTTCAGTCGGCGCGCGAACGCCAGGCTGTCGGCTTTCCAGCTCTTTAATATAACGCCAGCGCTCTTCAGGTTTTGGCGGTAAGCCATTTCCGGCCACTTTATTACCCTGAAGCGCCTCAGAATCTTCTTTTTTATGATGGGTGATAAAGTAAAGCCCACCAATAAAGGCCACCAGTACAGCCGCGGCAATAGCGACCATTGCTGGTGAGACAGCAGACAGGCTACGTTGCTTGCTCCGTGAACTACTCTTTTTGCGTCGCGAAGGTGCCGGCTGGCCGCGACGTACATAATCTCGTTGTGCCACTATCGTTTCGCTGTATTTATTCGTTCGTCAGCCCGCCATGTTACTTAAGCGGCGGGGCTTTGACCAGATAAGGGTGTCCTAAAGACATTTACTTTAAGTCAATGCCTGGGTCGAACCGCGAACGATCAATTCGCAGTCCAGCAGACGTGATCCGCTGCTAACCGTTTGACCATGCAGTTGATCCAGCAGCAAAAGCATAGCTTCACGGCCAATGTCATAGCGAGGTTGTGCGACAGTTGAGAGAGGTGGATCGCAAAATTCCGATAATGAAATATTATCAAAACCAATAATCGACAAATCTTTTGGTACGCGCAGTCCGCGACGTTTGGCATAGGACAATGCTCCTAATGCCATCACGTCACTGTGGCAGAACACGGCGGTAGGAGGTTCGGGTAATGCCAGCAATTTTTCCAGCGCCAGTCCGCCTGCTTCGAAGGTGAAATTACCGCGTGCGATATAGTGCGGATTGACGGTTGCTCCGGTGCGGCGCAACGCCTGAACATACCCCTGTAAGCGGTAATGGCATAAGGGCATCTCTTCAGGCCCGGCAATACAACCGATACGTTTGTGTCCCAGTTCCTGGAGATAGTTTACGGCGTTAAATGCAGCCGTCAGGTTATCGATATGGACGGTGGGCAGTTCCAGTTCAGGGGCAAATTCGTTGGCCATGACCATCGGCGGTAAATTGCGTTGTTCTTCAATGCTGGCATCAAAGGGCAGACGAGAGCCGAGCAACAGCATGCCGTCGATCTGTTTAGTGATAATGAGATCGATAAAGGTCTTTTCCTGCTGGTTCTGGTGAGCGCAATCACCAATCAGTACCAGATAACCTTGTTCAGCCGCCGTGACTTCGATACCACGGATAATTTCGCTGAAAAAGGGATCGCAGATGTCCGGTACAATCACCAGAATCGTTCGCGATTCATTGCGCTTCACGTTACGTCCCATAGCCTGAGGGAAATAACCGACTTCCAGCGCCGCCTGTTCCACCCGGTTACGGGTTGCCTGGGAGACTTTGTCCGGATTCATTAATGCGCGGGACACGGTTGCCGTCGAAACTTGTGCTTTCTCGGCAACGTCTTTCATGGTCGCTGTCGCAACCTCTTTCCTGGACTTCAACGTCTTCTCCTCGCCTAACCACCGAACTTCTGACGTCTTCATTTTTACAGATAGTTTATGGAAGCGGTTACAGAATTTTCATAAAAAGTGTGAGGTTCGTTAAATTTTTTCGATCCATCTCGCATCACTCATTAGCCTTCAATCGGATCGACGTCGAGAACCCACTTTACCTTGCGTGCTTCTGGCAGCGTATTGATCAATGCCAGCGTTCCGCTGACGATATGTTGCAAACGGATACGGGAAGGATGCTGGAGTAAAATTTGCCAGCGAAAACGGCCACCCCGTTTTGGCGCGAGTGCCGGTACTGGCCCCAAAACCCACAGCTGATTATCGACCAGAGGGCTGGCTTGTAGCAGATTACGCAACTGTTGCAGAAAAAGCGGCGCTTGCTGATTGTTATGATCTTCGGCGCGGATAATGACGTGGCTGGTCCAGGGGGGCAGTTGCATTGTCTGGCGTTCTGCGAGCGCCTGCTCAGCAAATTCGTCATAGCCCTTATGCAACAGGGTTTGCAGCAACGGATGTTCCGGGTGGTGCGTTTGCAGAACCACTTCGCCCTGTTTTCCTGCTCGTCCCGCACGTCCGGCGACCTGAGTATAAAGCTGTGCAAAGCGTTCTGCAGAACGGAAATCGGCTGAGAATAATGCGCCATCAACATCCAGCAGGGCCACCAAAGTAACATCCGGGAAGTGATGTCCTTTTGCCAGCATCTGCGTACCAATCAGAATGCGTGCTCCGCCGCGATGGACTTCGGCCAGCTGTTGTTCCAGTGCCCCTTTGCGGCTGGTGGTATCACGGTCGATACGCGAGATTGGCACGTCGGGGAAAAAAGGCGCCAGGGACTGTTCCAGTTGCTCAGTACCCAGTCCGACCGGAACCAGATGCGTTGATCCGCATGATGGACACTGGCGAGGAACCGGGCGCTGGCTGTCACAGTGGTGGCAGCGCAAATGGCGTTGTGCCTGATGCAACGTATAGTAATGGTCGCAACGTGGGCATTCTGCTGTCCAGCCACAGTCGTGGCACAGCAGTGCCGGTGCAAATCCGCGTCGGTTAAGGAACAAAATTACCTGGTTATTCGCCTGCAAATGCTGGCGCATTCTGGCGATCAATGCAGGGGCTAGCCCGGCTTGTACCTGCTGACCTTTCAGATCCAACACATGCTGAATGGCCGGGCGTGCATTCCCGGCGCGGCGGGTCAGGCGCAACATGTGGTATTTCCGCTGGCGCACATTGTGCAGCGTTTCCAGGGCTGGTGTGGCTGAACCGAGGATAATCGGGATTTGTTCACTGTGGGCGCGGTAAACGGCAAGATCACGTGCGTGGTAGCGCCAGCCTTCTTGTTGTTTATATGAGCTGTCGTGCTCTTCATCTATAACGATGACACCCAGATTTTTGAACGGCGTAAACAGCGACGAACGCGTGCCTATCACGATAGCCGCTTCGCCATTTTTAGCTTTGAGCCAGGCGCTGAGGCGTTCGCTGTCGTTTAAACCCGAGTGCAGTACTTCAACGGGCGCGTTAAAGCGTTCGCGAAAACGGGCGATAGTTTGCGGTGTCAGACCGATTTCCGGAACCATAACCAGAGCTTGTTTACCCTGGGCGAGCACATTTTCCAGAACGCTAAGATAGACTTCGGTTTTACCTGAACCGGTCACTCCCGCCAGAAGCCAGGCGGAAAAATGATCCGATGCGCTATGGATTGCGCCCACGGCGGTGGCCTGTTCAGTGTTAAGCCGCAGGCGTTCACCCGGCACGGCAAAGCTGTTGCGCCAGTCCTGAAGTGCCGGTGCTTCGCTTGCCAGTTCACTCAGACCTTTTTTACGCAGTGCCTGAAGTGCTGCGTCATTAAAGTCCAGAGCTTCAACCTGGTGACGCCATACGCGTCCCTGACGAAGTGCAGCCAGGGCCTGTTGCTGTTTTGGCGAACGTTTCAGGCTGTTAATGTCTACCGCTTGCCCCTGTTCGGTGGCAAACCAGTACCACATTGGTGCATGGCTGGCGTCTTTGCCCTGACGCAGTAAAATCGGAAGCGCGTGAAAGAGCACATCGCCAATTGGGTGATGGTAGTAATCTGCCGCCCACAGCAGGAGCCGCCAGACGCTCATCGAAAATACCGGTTCGTTGTCCAGTACGTCGACAACACATTTCAGTTCGTTGAGGGGCAGTTCACTTTTATCACTCACCGCCACGACGATCCCTACGCGCTGCTGTTTGCCAAAGGGCACAGTCACGCGACAGCCTGCTTTGGCATTCATGCTGTCAGGCAGCAGGTAGTCAAAGGTTCGCGGAAGCGGAACGGGCAGGGCAACGTGGGCGACGGGCATCGAATCTTCCTGACTTGAAAAGTGGCGCGTTAGTATACACATTAGTCTCTGGTGGCGTGCGGATCAGTTTGCATACGGTGGTCAAATTCTGTATGATTCGCCGCCTTTGATGCGCTTTATGCTGTGTCAAAGCCTATACTATTAACATCGCGTGGTGTCTGGCGTTAGGGCTGGAAGAGCGACGCGGCCTTAACTGAGGTTCTCCCATGAAAAAAGATATTCACCCGAAATACGAAATGATTACTGCAAACTGTTCTTGCGGTAACGCGATCCAAATCCGCTCTACTGTGGGTCACGATCTGAACCTGGACGTGTGCGGCCAGTGCCACCCGTTCTACACTGGTAAGCAGCGTGATGTTGCAACCGGTGGCCGTGTTGACCGCTTCAACAAGCGTTTCAGCATCCCGGGCGCTAAATAAGCACCCCGAAAAAAAAGCGCCGAAAGGCGCTTTTTTTGCATCTGCACATCAGTATTCCCACGTATCTGGGTCGATACCCAGTTCACGCATGATCACCTTCGCCTCTTCCGGAATTTCATCACTGCGCTCTTTGCGCAGATCTTCATCGTTAGGCAACGGTTGACCGGTAAACGCATGCAGAAACGCTTCGCACAGCAGTTCGCTGTTGGTTGCGTGGCGCAGGTTGTTCACCTGACGACGCGTACGTTCATCGGTGAGGATCTTTAACACCTTCAGAGGAATGGATACCGTAATTTTCTTTACTTGCTCACTCTTCTTACCGTGCTCAGCGTATGGGCTGATATATTCGCCGCTCCATTCAGCCATGAGATACCTTTAATCCTCTCTGTCATTAATCTAAAGGTGCAAAGCCGCGTGTACTCAGGGGTTTTGAACCGTAATCTTACGTAGTTTACCGTAGAGACGATACCGTGGCACGAATATTGCCGCTGCAGCGTGCACTAAAGCATATAATTTTAACGGCTATTTGCGCATTGCTCAATCTATACGCAAAGAAGTTTAGATGTCCAGATGTATTGACGTCCATACTTTCAATGTTTACTCTGATGGCTAACTTTTCCCCTAATTAGCCAGGAAGCCTTCACCATGACGCGTAAACAGGCCACCATCGCAGTGCGTAGCGGATTGAATGATGACGAGCAATACGGCTGTGTTGTCCCGCCGATTCATCTTTCCAGTACCTATAACTTCACCGGATTTAATGAACCCCGCGCACATGACTATTCGCGTCGTGGCAACCCTACGCGTGATGTCACCCAGCGGGCGCTGGCTGAGCTGGAAGGTGGTGCGGGTGCGGTGCTAACCAACACCGGGATGTCGGCTATTCATCTGGTGACTACGGTCTTCCTGAAACCTGGCGATTTGCTGGTTGCGCCACACGACTGTTATGGCGGCAGTTACCGTCTGTTCGATAGCCTGGCAAAACGCGGGTGTTATCGCGTGTTGTTTGTTGATCAAAACGACGAACAGGCACTGAAACAGGCATTGGCAGAGAAACCGAAGCTGGTTTTAGTGGAAAGTCCAAGCAATCCGTTGCTGCGCGTTGTCGATATTGCGAAAATTTGTCAGCTCGCAAGGGATGCGGGAGCGATAAGTGTAGTGGATAATACGTTCCTCAGTCCGGCCCTTCAGAACCCGCTGGCACTGGGTGCGGATCTGGTATTGCATTCATGCACTAAATATCTAAACGGTCACTCTGATGTGGTCGCAGGTGTGGTGATTGCGAAAGATCCGGATGTTGTCACCGAACTGGCATGGTGGGCCAATAACATTGGCGTGACCGCGAGTGCGTTCGACAGCTATCTACTGTTACGCGGAATTCGTACACTTTCGCCTCGTATGGAAGTGGCACAGCGCAATGCTCAGGCGATTGTTGATTTCCTGCAAACACAGCCGCTGGTGAAAAAGCTGTATCACCCGTCGTTGCCGGAGAATCAGGGGCACGAGATTGCCGCGCGTCAACAAAAGGGTTTTGGCGCAATGTTAAGTTTTGAACTGGATGGCGATGAGCAAACACTACGTCGTTTCCTGAGCGGGTTGTCATTGTTTACGCTGGCAGAATCGTTAGGCGGGGTCGAAAGCTTGATCTCCCACGCCGCGACCATGACACACGCAGGTATGGCACCAGAAGCACGTGCCGCCGCCGGGATTTCTGAGACGCTGCTGCGTATCTCAACCGGTATTGAAGATTCTGAAGATTTAATTGCCGATCTGGAAAATGGCTTCCAGGTCGCAGCCAAGGGGTAATCATGAGTGTGATAGCGCAGGCAGGGGCGAAGGGTCGCCAACTGCACAAGTTTGGTGGTAGTAGTCTTGCTGATGTGAAGTGTTACCTGCGTGTCGCGGGGATCATGACAGAGTATTCTCAGCCGGGGGACATGATGGTTGTCTCTGCGGCTGGCAGCACCACCAACCAGTTGATTAGCTGGCTGAAATTAAGTCAGACCGATCGCCTTTCTGCGCATCAGGTTCAACAGTCATTACGCCGTTATCAGAGTGAACTGATTGCCGGTTTGCTACCAGCCGATGTAGCTGACGGCCTGATCAGCGCTTTTATCCACGATCTTGAGCGTCTGGCAGCACTGCTGGATAGCGGGATCACCGATGCGGTCTATGCCGAAGTTGTGGGGCATGGTGAGGTCTGGTCTGCACGCCTGATGGCGGCTGTCCTGCAACAGCAAGGGCTGGAAGCTGCATGGCTGGACGCGCGTGATTTCCTGCGCGCTGAACGTGCCGCACAACCGCAGGTGGATGAAGGCTTATCTTATCCCTTGCTGCAACAACTCCTGGTTCAGCATCCGGGTAAACGCATTGTGGTCACGGGATTTATTAGCCGCAGTAACGCCGGTGAAACGGTGCTGTTGGGGCGTAACGGTTCTGACTACTCAGCAACGCAAATTGGTGCGCTGGCAGGTGTTTCACGCGTCACCATCTGGAGTGATGTGGCGGGGGTTTATAGCGCTGACCCGCGCAAGGTCAAAGATGCTTGCCTGCTGCCGTTACTGCGTCTGGACGAAGCCAGCGAACTGGCGCGCCTGGCTGCGCCGGTCCTGCACGCCCGTACGCTGCAACCTGTTTCGGGCAGTGATATCGACCTGCAATTACGCTGTAGCTACACGCCGGATCAAGGTTCCACGCGTATTGAGCGAGTGCTGGCCTCCGGTACTGGCGCACGCATTGTCACCAGCCACGATGATATCTGTCTGATTGAGTTTCACGTGCCTGCGGGCCAGGATTTCAAACTGGCGCACAAGGATGTCGACACGATCCTGAAACGTGCTCAGGTCCGTCCGCTGGCTGTCGGGGTGCACAATGACCGCCAGTTGCTGCAATTCTGCTACACCGCCGAAGTGGCTGATAGCGCCCTGAAAATCCTGGATGAAGCGGGGTTACCGGGTGAGCTTCGTCTGCGTCAGGGGTTGGCGCTGGTGGCGATGGTGGGGGCGGGTGTCACCCGTAACCCACTGCACTGTCACCGTTTCTGGCAGCAGTTGAAAGGCCAGCCGGTGGAGTTTACCTGGCAGTCGGAAGAGGGCATTAGCCTGGTGGCTGTTCTGCGTAAAGGTCCGACGGAGAGCCTGATTCAGGGTCTGCATACCACACTGTTCCGTGCTGAAAAACGTATCGGGCTGGTGCTTTTCGGTAAAGGTAACATTGGCTCTCGCTGGCTGGAGCTGTTTGCGCGTGAGCAAATTACTTTGTCGGCACGTACCGGTTTTGAATTTGTACTGGCAGGTGTTGTGGATAGTAGCCGTAGCCTGCTGAACTACGAAGGATTGGACGCCAGCCGTGCGCTTGCCTTCTTTAATGATGAAGCGGTTGAACAGGATGAAGAGTCACTGTTCCTGTGGATGCGTGCGCATCCGTACGATGATCTGGTGGTGCTTGATGTTACTGCCAGCGAACAGCTTGCCGATCAGTACCTGGACTTCGCCAGCCATGGTTTCCACGTGATTAGCGCCAATAAACTGGCTGGGGCCAGCAGTACGGACAAATATCGTCAGATCCACGACGCGTTTGAAAAAACCGGGCGTCATTGGCTCTATAACGCGACGGTCGGTGCGGGGCTGCCGGTCAACCATACCGTACGGGATTTGATTGATAGCGGTGACAGCATTCTGGCAATCAGCGGTATCTTCTCTGGTACGCTTTCCTGGCTGTTCCTGCAGTTCGACGGTACTGTGCCGTTCACCGATCTGGTGGACCAGGCATGGCAGCAAGGGCTGACTGAACCAGACCCACGCGTTGACCTTTCCGGTAAAGATGTCATGCGTAAGCTTGTGATTCTGGCACGTGAGGCGGGCTACGACATTGAACCCGGCCAGGTGCGTGTTGAATCGCTGGTTCCGGCCGGTTGCGAGGAGGGGTCGGTTGATCACTTCTTTGAAAATGGCGAAGAGCTGAACGATCAGATGGTACAACGCCTGGAAGCTGCGCGTGAAATGGGTCTGGTGCTGCGCTATGTCGCGCGTTTTGATGCCAATGGTAAGGCGCGAGTTGGTGTGGAAGCGGTCCGCCCGGAACATCCGTTAGCGGCGCTACTCCCGTGCGATAATGTTTTCGCCATCGAAAGCCGTTGGTATCGTGATAATCCGCTGGTTATCCGTGGCCCAGGGGCGGGGCGTGATGTTACTGCTGGTGCAATCCAGTCCGACATCAACCGTTTGGCTAACCTGCTGTAACCCTTTCTTTTTCCTCTCCCTTACGAAGATAGGATGGTTTTCTCCCTCTTTCTGAGGGAGAGGACTTGAGGGCGGGTGGACAGACTGCACCCACCCACCATCATGAACGTTCCTCATCTTCCCTGAGCAATCCTCACTGTTATTAGTGATTATTTCTGTTGACGCCATCCCGCTTTTCCGTCATTTTTACATCTGGACGTCTAAACGTATAGAAGTTCGAAACACAACAAACAATGACACGCGATTGATGAGGTAAGGTATGAGCTTTTTTCACGCCAACCAGCGGGAAGCCCTGAATCAGAGCCTGGCCGAAGTAAACGGCCAGATTAACGTCTCTTTTGAATTTTTCCCGCCGCGCACCAGTGAAATGGAGCAAACCCTGTGGAGCTCTATCGATCGCCTGAGCAGCCTGAAGCCTAAATTCGTCTCCGTAACCTACGGAGCCAACTCGGGTGAACGTGACCGTACGCACAGCATCATCAAAGGCATTAAAGATCGTACGGGTCTTGAAGCTGCCCCTCACCTGACCTGTATTGATGCAACCCGTGACGAGTTACGGGCAATTGCTCAGGATTACTGGGACAGCGGCATTCGCCATATTGTTGCCTTGCGCGGTGACCTGCCTCCTGGCAGCGGAAAGCCTGAGATGTACGCAACGGATTTGGTGGCGTTGCTGAAAGAAGTGGGCGATTTTGATATTTCGGTTGCTGCATATCCTGAAGTTCACCCGGAAGCAAAAAGCGCGCAGGCGGATCTGCTCAACCTGAGACGTAAAGTGGATGCGGGTGCAAACCGCGCGATCACGCAGTTCTTCTTTGATGTGGAAAGTTATCTGCGTTTTCGTGACCGCTGTGTCTCTGCCGGTATCGATGTTGAAATTATTCCAGGCATTCTGCCGGTCTCTAACTTTAAACAGGCTAAAAAATTCGCCGATATGACCAACGTGCGCATTCCTCTGTGGATGTCTAAAATGTACGAAGGGCTGGAGGATGACCCAGAAACACGCAAGCTGGTGGGGGCGAATATCGCGATGGACATGGTGAAGATTTTAAGTCGTGAAGGAGTGAAGGATTTCCACTTCTATACACTGAACCGCGCGGAGATGAGTTACGCCATTTGCCACACGCTCGGCGTTCGACCTGGCGTGTAAGAATAAAGCCCTCTTCGGAGGGTTTTTTGATTTATAAGGGTTTTATTTTCCTGCCATTTCAGCGATGCTGCCTTTGACGTACAAAAGTCACATATTTTCCATGTGAAATTAAACGGAATTAACTATCGAATCTGTGGGTTATCTCAACTATACCTTATCAATAAGGGCATATATCGTAACGGTAACACTGTAAAGGGAGCACAAGAGCATGTCAGACGATACCAACAACACGTCATCTACCGGCAAATGTCCTTTTCATCAGGGCGGCCACGATCAGAGCGCAGGAGCAGGTACAACAAGCAGCGACTGGTGGCCAAAACAACTCCGTGTAGATCTTCTTAATCAGCATTCCAGTCGTTCTAACCCATTGGGTGAAGACTTCGACTATCGCAAAGAATTCAGCAAACTCGATTACTCTGCCCTGAAGGGCGATCTCAAAGCACTCTTAACCGACTCTCAACCGTGGTGGCCTGCCGACTGGGGCAGCTATGCGGGCCTGTTTATTCGCATGGCCTGGCACGGTGCTGGTACTTATCGCTCCATTGATGGGCGCGGTGGTGCAGGACGCGGTCAACAGCGTTTTGCGCCGCTGAACTCCTGGCCGGATAACGTAAGCCTCGATAAAGCCCGCCGTCTGTTGTGGCCTATCAAGCAGAAATATGGCCAGAAAATTTCCTGGGCTGATTTGTTTATCCTGGCGGGCAACGTCGCGCTTGAAAACTCAGGCTTCCGTACGTTTGGCTTTGGCGCGGGGCGTGAAGACGTCTGGGAACCTGATCTGGACGTAAACTGGGGTGATGAAAAAGCCTGGCTGGCGCATCGTGATCCTGAAGCTCTGGCCAAACGACCATTAGCCGCAACCGAAATGGGCCTGATTTACGTCAACCCGGAAGGACCCAATGCCAGCGGTGAACCTCTGTCTGCGGCGGCGGCTATCCGTGCCACCTTTGGCAATATGGGGATGGACGATGAAGAGACGGTCGCGTTGATTGCGGGCGGTCACACACTGGGTAAAACACACGGTGCTGGCGAAGCGACTCATGTAGGCGCTGACCCGGAAGCTGCACCCATTGAGTCTCAGGGCCTGGGCTGGGCAAGCACTTACGGCAGCGGTGTCGGCGCGGATGCCATTACCTCTGGTCTGGAAGTGGTCTGGACGCAAACCCCGACCCAGTGGAGTAACTACTTCTTCGAAAACCTGTTCAAATATGAGTGGGTACAAACGCGCAGCCCGGCTGGTGCTATCCAGTTCGAAGCCATTGATGCACCAGACCTGATTCCTGACCCGTTCGATCCATCGAAAAAACGCAAGCCGACCATGCTGGTTACCGACCTGACGCTGCGTTTTGACCCTGATTTCGAGAAGATTTCCCGTCGCTTCCTGAACGATCCGCAAGCATTTAACGAGGCCTTTGCCCGTGCATGGTTCAAGCTGACGCACCGCGATATGGGACCAAAAGCACGTTACATTGGCCCGGAAGTTCCAAAAGAAGATCTGATTTGGCAGGACCCGCTGCCGCAGGCTGTGTTCAATCCTTCAAAAGAGGATATCGATAACCTGAAGGCGGAGATTGCTGCATCCGGTTTGTCAGTGAGCGAACTGGTCTCTGTGGCCTGGGCATCGGCTTCGACTTTCCGTGGCGGTGATAAACGTGGTGGCGCTAACGGCGCGCGTCTGGCCCTGGCTCCACAACGCGACTGGGATGTGAATGCGGCTGCGATTCGTGCATTACCGGCTCTGGAAGCTATTCAGCGCACCACCAATAAAGCCTCACTGGCTGATATTATTGTGCTGGCGGGTGTCGTCGGTGTTGAGCAAGCGGCAAAAGCTGCTGGTGTTTACGTCAACGTACCGTTTACGCCAGGTCGTGTGGATGCACGGCAGGATCAAACGGATATCGAGATGTTTAACCTGCTTGAACCGATTGCCGATGGTTTCCGTAACTATCGTGCGCAGGTTGATGCATCAACCACAGAATCTCTGTTGATTGATAAAGCGCAGCAACTGACCCTGACCGCGCCAGAGCTGACTGTGTTGGTCGGTGGGTTACGTGTTCTGGGCGCTAACTTTGACGGTAGCCAGAACGGTGTCTTTACCGATCGTGTGGGTGTCCTCAGCAATGATTTCTTCGTGAATCTGCTGGATATGCGCAACGAGTGGAAAGCAACGGATGAGTCCGCAGAGCTGTTCGAAGGGCGCGATCGTCTGAGCGGTGAAGTGAAACACACGGCAACGCGTGCTGACCTGGTGTTTGGTTCTAACGCTGTGCTGCGTGCTCTGGCCGAAGTTTATGCCAGCAGCGATGCCAGCGAGAAGTTTGTCAGAGACTTCGTCGCGGCATGGGTGAAAGTCATGAACCTCGACCGTTTCGATCTGCAGTAATTGATGCTCATAAAAAACCCCGCCGATGCGGGGTTTTTTATTATCGAGCAGCTTATTCCCACTCATGCAAAAAACGCTGGCCGTACTGATCAGCGACCAGTAACGCGGCATAAACCTGATCCGCTGATGCTCCACCTGGCATATTGTGAATGGTTTCACCTTCAGCGCAGGAAGCCTCTGCAACCAGGCGCATTTTCGCCGGGATATCCTCTTTGATATTTAGCTGTGCCAGAGTAATAGGCAGGCCCACGCTGTGGCAAAGTGCAGCAACCGTCTCTATCTCTTCAACAGGTGCATTTTCCAGAACCAACTGAGTGAGCGTGCCAAATGCGACTTTCTCACCATGATAGAAATGGTGTGCATCCGGGATGGCGGTCATACCGTTATGAATAGCGTGTGCGGCAGCCAGGCCACCACTTTCAAAGCCTACACCGCTCAGATACGTATTGGCTTCGATTATGCGTTCAAGCGCAGGAGTGACTACGTGCTGCTCCGCTGCCAGCATTGCTTTTTCACCCTCTTCAACCAGGGTGTTGTAACACAGCTCAGCAAGGGCTAATGCAGCCTGGGTGCATTTACCACCCGCCATCGTGGTCGCTCCGCTACGCGAGCAGGCTCGGGCTTCGAACCATGTCGCCAGTGCATCACCAATCCCGGCAGCCAACAGACGTGCTGGCGCACCCGCAACCACTTTGGTATCGACAATCACCATGTTTGGGTTATGCGGCAGCATCAGGTAGCGATCAAACTCGCCATTGTCGGTGTAAATAACGGAAAGGGCGCTGCATGGCGCGTCGGTTGAGGCAATCGTCGGCGCAATGGCAACGGGAACGTCCATAAAGTGCGCCAGTGCTTTTGCGGTATCAAGCGTTTTGCCGCCGCCAATTCCCAGCACGGCCATGCAGTCTGCACTGTCTGCCAGTTTTCTCAGACGATCGATTTCATTTTGTGAACATTCGCCCCCAAAGGGTGCAATTTCAACGTGAAGATCTGCTTCCTTGAAACTTTTCCGTAATGTCTCTTCTGCAAAGCCCAGAACAAATTTATCGCCCACAACCAGCCAGCGTTTTGCCAGTGGTTTCAGATAGTCGCCGAGGCGAGTGAGAGCATCAGCACCCTGGATATATTTTCCTGGCGATTGAATGATACGGTCCATAACATATCTCCCTTAGAGGTTGAGGTTACCAAACGCGTTTTTCCAGTCTTGCTCGAACTTCTCTATTGCTGACTCTACCGCCGGAGTCCCGAGCATTTGTTGCGCTACATCTAAAGGAAGTGTGATTGCCTCACATCCAGCGAGCAGACAGTCAAGCGCCTGACGGGGAGTCTTGAAGCTGGCGGCCAACACCTTGCTTTCTGGCGCGTGAAATTCCAGCAGTGATTGCAGCTCTTGCACCATACGAATACCGTCACCGCCTTGCGCATCGACGCGATTAACATACGGCGCGACATATTTTGCCCCTGCCAGTGCAGCCAGCAAACCTTGTGCTGCACTATAAACAGCCGTTCCCAGTGTGGTAATACCTTCTTTCTTCAGCGTTTTAATCGCGATAAGCCCCTGAGCTGTTACCGGGATTTTAACCACAATATCCGGCACGGCGTTGTTCAGGCGTTTGGCTTCAGCCACCATGCCTTCCGCGTCGCGGCTCATGGTTTGAGCAAACAGAATGCCTTCAGGCCCAATGGCTTTTTGCAGGCGTGGTAATACGTCCCAGATGGACTCTCGGCTGGCAGCCACAATGCTTGGGTTAGTGGTTACACCCGCAATCGGAAAAATGCGAGCCAGGCGTTCGACTTCTGCTACGTTGGCGGTATCCAGATACAATTCCATCACTCTTCCTCGTTTTACAGTTCTAATTCACGTTGCAGCAGGGTGGCGATTGCCTCAGCAGAGCTAGCGTTGACCAGCGTGCTGCGAAAATCTTCATGCATGATGCGGCGAGCCAGGCGAGAGAAAATACGCATATGTTGATCGCCTGCGGCATGCTTGTTCAGCGTGAGCATGATGATGAATTGCGCTTCTTCATCACCCCACTGAACGGGGGCTTTCAGGCGCGCAACGCTGATAGTGGACTGTTCAATATGTTCAGATTTGCTGTGCGGGATGGCAAAACTGAAGCCGAGGCCGGTTGAGAAAACGGCCTCGCGTGCCCAGAGGTCAGCTTCGAGTTTGCGGGGATAACGGCATCGACCTGCCAGCAGCAGGTTGTCGGTCATGCCTTTCATGACCTCTTCTTTACTGTTCCAGTCATTATCCAGCGAAATGCACTTCGGTGTTACCAGCGGTGTGTCCTGCTGATTCATGCGGAATTGTGCAAGCAGATGCTCCACTTCAAGCGAAGTGCGACACGCCATCGCCTGGTTCAACAACTGGCGGCAGGCGCGGCTATCAAGCTGTGCCAGGCGCGCTTTTGTCGCCGGGATGGAAGGCGACCCCATGCTCAGTTCGTCCAACCCCAGACCAACCAGCAGTGGCAGTACTGAACCTTTCGCACCCAGTTCACCACAAAGACCAATCCATTTTCCCTGGCGATGTACGGCTTGTACGGCATAGTCCAGTGCGCGTAAAAATGCCGGGTTCAGGCTGTTGTAGTGGCGCGTAACCTTGGCGTTATCACGGTCAACTGCCAGCAGGTACTGCGTCAGGTCGTTACTGCCGATGCTAAAGAAATCAATCTCTTCGCAGCACTGATCGATGATGAACATCACCGAAGGTACTTCCAGCATAATGCCGAGCGGGATGGTCTCTTCGAAGGGAATATGTTCGGCACGCAGCTGTTGCTTCGCCTCGGCGAGTTTTTCTTTAACCCACAGAATCTCCTCCATTGAGGAGATCATTGGGATCATGATCTTCAGGCTACCATGCGCTGATGCGCGAAGGATCGCTCTGAGTTGAGTGGTGAAAAGTGCAGAATACTCTTCATAAATACGTACCGCGCGGTAGCCCAAAAATGGGTTGTTCTCTGCCGGGATATTCAGATAATCCACAGGTTTATCGCCGCCGATATCCATCGTACGAACAATAATGCTGTGCCCGTTTGCACAGTCGAGTGCCTGGCAGAAAATGTTGTACAGTTCATTTTCACAAGGTGCGCTGGCGCGGTCCATATAGAGCATTTCGGTACGGAACAGGCCAACGCCTTCAGCGCCATTACCGAAAGCTGCTTGTGCTTCTACCACATGTGCAATGTTTGCGGCAATCTCAATGCGTAACCCGTCAGATGTGCGAGCCTCGCGATCCAGCCAGATACTTTGCTGCTGGCGTATCGCTTCCTGAACCCATGCTTCTTGTTGGTAGTAACGCCCTACGGCTTCGCTGGCGTTAACCACCACTGCGCCGGCATTACCATCGACAAATACGGGCTGATTGCGCCACTGGAGCAGGCTTTCACTGTCAACACCGACCAGCGTTGGGATGTTAAAAGAGCGAGCAAGAATAACGGTGTGGGAAGTTGTGCCGCCGCTTTTTAACAACAACCCTTTGAGTAGGGTTTTATCGAGCTCGAGGAACTGGCCTGGCGTAAGGTCATCGGCCAGACATACGGTTGGCTGTGTCAGTTGGCCCGGAGCAGGGAAACGCTCTTCGCCATAGATTTGCTGGAGAAGCTGATAGCAAACATCGCGGACATCTAACACGCGCTCCTGTAAGTAGCTGCTGCTTGAGCGGGAGAATTCGTCGCAAAAATGGTTGGCCGTTGCAATAGTGGCCTGCGCGCAACTGAGTCCCTGGTTTACCCCGGAAAGAAGGTGCTGGCGAAGAGAGGTATCTGTCGCCAGTGAACGGTGCGCGTCAAGGATGGCACTGGCGGTGCTGTCGCTATCCAGTGCGCGTAACTCAATGTTTTTCACCAGCAGGATTAAGCCCTTGTCGAGTGCCGACTGCTCTTCTTCTGCACTTCCCGCCTCAGGTAAGTTGGGCAGTGCGTTCAGATCCAGTGAGGTCAGTAACGTCAGTATGCCTTGAGCACTTCCGCTGCAAACGGGTAGGGCGCGGAACAGAGTGGGGTTGAGGCGTGTGAGGGATTCAGGAAGGGGGTCAAGCTCGCTGTTGATCACCTCAGTAAGCGGTGTATCACAGTGTGGAAATTCTTCTTTAAGCCACTGTTCCAGTTGCGCATGTGCGCTCTGTTCATCTTCACCGTGAATCAAAAGACGGCAGGTATCGCCGGCCAACGTATCTGTACCAATGAGTGCAAGTGCACTCTTGGCGTTACCTTTGCGATCAGTACGCAGGTTGTGCCACTCAATGTGAGAGGCAAACGTATTGCACAACGTTTCCACGTGACTTGCCGGACGAGCGTGAACACCGTTGGGTAATTCACAGATAAATTCCACTACCAGAGGCATAACGACACTCCTGAAACCAATAGTCATTCATTGGGGAAAGCATACGAGCGTGGTGATGGAATGCGCTATGTGATAAATCTGCCAAAAACTGGATAAATGTAATGTTCGGTGAAAAGTGGGATTTCACTCACATGTTGTAATCCTTCGCTTAATGGCTAGCGGTAGGGAAATTTCGAAGCGGATCGCATTTTCATTCGTACATTACAAAAATCCAGTAAATGGCCTTTTTATCCACTGTCAGCTTTGAGTCTGATTGCCTATTGTTTGCCACAACATCTTTACGGATATTGTCCGGGAGCGACATATGAAAGAGTTGGTGCATATTCTCAAGAACACGCGGCAGCATCTGATGACAGGGGTGTCGCACATGATCCCTTTCGTCGTTGCGGGTGGCATTTTGCTGGCGGTATCGGTCATGTTGTACGGCAAGGGTGCTGTACCGGATGCCGCAACGGATCCTAATCTGAAAAAACTCTTCGATCTCGGTGTCGCAGGGTTAACGCTGATGGTTCCTTTCCTTGCTGCTTATATCGGGTATTCGATTGCTGAACGTGCTGCGTTGGCCCCTTGTGCTATAGCTGCATGGGTCGGGAACAGCTTTGGCGCAGGTTTCTTTGGAGCGATTATCGCCGGAATTCTGGGGGGAATCGTTGTTTATTACCTGAAGAAATTGCCAGTGCCCAAAGTACTTCGCTCTGTCATGCCTATTTTCATCATTCCCATCATTGGGACCTTCATCACCGCCGGAATCATGATGTGGGGATTAGGCGAACCTGTTGGTGCGCTGACCACCGGGCTGACCCAATGGCTGCAAGGGATGCAGCAGGGAAGCATTGTGGTGCTGGCAGTCATTATGGGGCTCATGCTGGCCTTCGATATGGGGGGCCAATTAACAAAGTTGCCTATGCCTTCATGCTGATCTGCGTGGCTCAGGGCGTCTACACCGTTGTGGCCATTGCCGCAGTGGGTATCTGTGTTCCGCCGCTGGGGTTAGGCCTGGCCACACTGATTAACCGTAAGAATTTTACTGGCGAAGAACGTGAAGCGGGTAAAGCCGCGCTGGTGATGGGGTGTGTGGGTGTCACTGAAGGGGCGATTCCGTTTGCCGCTGCTGATCCTCTGCGCGTCATTCCTTCCATCATGCGGGCTCGGCTTGTGGTGCGGTAACGGCGGCAATGCTGGGTGCACAGTGTTATGCCGGATGGGGAGGACTGATTGTTCTGCCTGTTGTAGAAGGTAAGTTGGGTTATCTCGCCGCGGTTGCCGTGGGGGCGGTGGTGACGGCGATTAGCGTCAATGTGCTGAAAAGTATTGCTCGCAAGAATACGAAACAGGTCGAGGAAAAAGAGGATGACCTGGATCTGGATTTCGAAATTAACTGATTGAGGAAGAGAACATGGCCCGAATTATCGCTGTAACAGCATGTCCGTCAGGTGTTGCGCATACCTATATGGCAGCCGAAGCGCTTGAAAGCGCCGCAAAAGCGAAAGGCTGGGAGGTAAAAGTGGAGACGCAAGGGTCGATTGGCCTTGAAAACGAACTGACCGCTGAAGATATCGCCGCTGCGGATATGGTTATTCTGACCAAAGATATCGGCATTAAATTCGAAGAGCGCTTTACCGGAAAAACCATCGTACGCGTCAACATCAGCGATGCGGTAAAACGTGCCGACGCCATCATGAACAAAATTGATGCCCACCTGGCGCAAACCGCCTGATGTCCTCCCGCCCTTCGGGGCGGGTTTGTTTTCTGTTACAGGAGTTCCCCATGACGAATCGTACCCAGCGTTTAAAAGACGCACTGTTTGCAAACCCGCGCGACATCTCGCTTGAACGTGCACTGCTTTACACGGCAAGCCATCAACAGACGGAAGGTGAGCCTGTTATTCTTCGCCGCGCAAAAGCCACAGCGTACATTCTTGACCATGTCAATATTGCGATTCGTGATGAGGAACTGATTGCCGGAAACCGTACCGTTAAGCCACGTGCGGGAATCATGTCCCCAGAAATGGATCCGTACTGGTTGCTTAAAGAGCTGGATCAATTCTCCACGCGTCCACAGGACCGTTTTGAGATCAGCGAAGAAGATAAGCGGACGTATCGCGAGGTGCTTTATCCCTATTGGGAAAAGCGGTCCATGAAGGATTTCATCAATAGTCAGATGACGGACGATGTGAAGGCCGCCGTAGGGACACAAATTTTTAGTGTCAACCAGACGGATAAAGGGCAGGGGCATATCATCATCGATTACCCGCGACTCCTGAACAACGGTTTGGGTGGGCTGGTGGCGGAAATGCGTGAGCACTGCGAACGCGATCCACACAATATGTTTTACGCGGCAGCACTGCTTCTGCTTGAGGCATCTCAGCGCCACATTCTGCGTTATGCGGTGCTGGCGGAAGAGATGGCTGTGCTGAGCAATTCATCCCGACGCGAAGAACTGCTCCAGATTGCAGAAAACTCACGCCATAACGCGCAATATAAGCCACAAACGTTCTGGCAGGCATGCCAGCTTTTCTGGTACATGAATGTCATTTTGCAGTACGAATCCAATGCCAGTTCGCTCTCTATTGGGCGGTTTGATCAGTATATGCTGCCGTTTTATCAGGCGTCTCTGACTCAGGGAGAAGATGCCGGGTTCCTGAAAGAGTTACTGGAGTCGTTATGGGTGAAATGCAACGACGTGGTCCTGTTGCGCTCTACCAGTAGCGCACGTTATTTTGCCGGTTTCCCGACCGGTTACACGGCTTTGTTGGGCGGGCTTACAGAGAGTGGGCGTAGTGCGGTAAACGTGCTTTCATTCTTGTGTCTGGACGCTTATCAAAACGTGCAACTTCCGCAGCCCAACCTTGGCGTTCGGATAAATGAGCTTATTGATAGACCTTTCCTGCTTAAGACCGCAGAGACCATTCGTCTGGGAACGGGCATTCCGCAGATTTTCAACGACGAGGTGGTTGTTCCGGCGTTTCTGAACCGTGGGGTGTCACTGGAAGACGCACGCGACTACGCGGTTGTCGGTTGCGTTGAACTCTCCATTCCAGGCAAAACCTATGGTCTTCACGATATCGCCATGTTCAACCTGCTGAAAGTGATGGAAATTGCCATGCAGGAGAACGAAGGCAATTCTGAACTTAATTATGAAGGACTGCTTGAGCATATTCGCAACAAAATTAATCATTACATCGCGTTGATGGTTGAAGGCAGCAATATCTGTGATATCGGCCACCGTGACTGGGCTCCAGTTCCACTGCTCTCTTCCTTCATCAGCGATTGTCTGGAAGAAGGGAAAGACATCACGGAAGGTGGGGCGCGCTACAACTTCTCTGGTGTCCAGGGCATTGGGATTGCGAACCTGAGTGACTCGTTACACGCTTTAAAAGGGCTGGTGTTTGAGCAGCAGCGCTTAAGTTTCGATGAGTTACTGGCAGTGTTAAAAGCAAACTTTGCCACTCCTGAAGGTGAAAAAGTGCGTGCACGATTGATCAACCGCTTCGAAAAATACGGTAATGATATCGACGATGTTGACAATATCAGTGCTGAATTGCTGAGACATTACTGCAAAGAGGTCGAGAAATATCGTAACCCGCGCGGTGGACAGTTTACGCCGGGATCTTACACCGTGTCGGCCCATGTTCCGCTCGGTGCGGTTGTCGGTGCGACACCGGATGGTCGGTTTGCTGGCGAACAGCTAGCTGATGGTGGGCTTTCGCCGATGCTTGGACAGGACATGCAAGGGCCAACGGCGGTGCTGAAATCGGTCAGTAAACTGGATAACTATCTTTTGTCCAATGGCACATTATTGAACGTGAAATTCACGCCTGCGACGCTGGAAGGTGATGCAGGGCTACAGAAATTGGCCGATTTTCTGCGTGCATTTACTCAGCTCAAATTACAGCATGTCCAGTTCAACGTAGTGAATGCCGATACGCTGCGAGAAGCACAGCAGCGTCCGCAGGATTTCGCCGGGCTGGTGGTCCGTGTTGCCGGGTACAGCGCCTTCTTTGTTGAGCTGTCAAAGGAGATCCAGGATGACATTATTCGCCGCACCGCGCATCAGCTGTGAAGTGATTGATACACGCGCCGATGTGGCGCGTATTTTCAACATTCAGCGCTATTCCCTGAACGACGGACAGGGTATCCGTACGGTGGTTTTTTTTAAAGGCTGTCCACACAAATGCCCATGGTGTGCTAATCCCGAATCGATCTCCCCTAAGATTGAGACTGTTCGCAGGGAAAGCAAATGTCTGCATTGTGCAACATGCCTTCGCGATGCGGATGAGTGCCCGTCCGGTGCGTTTGAGCGTATTGGGCGGGATATCACTCTGGATGAGCTTGAATATGAAGTGATGAAAGACGATGTTTTCTTCCGCTCATCGGGCGGTGGGGTGACATTGTCTGGGGGAGAAGTGCTGATGCAAGCCCCATTTGCGACGCGGTTGCTACAACGATTGCGCCGTTATGGTCTGCATACCGCGATAGAGACTGCAGGTGATGCGCCCTTGTCCCGCTTATTACCCTTGGCACGCCAGTGTGATGAAGTGCTTTTTGATCTTAAGATGATGGACCCAGATCAGGCGAATTCGATCATCGCGATGAATTTACCCAGAGTGCTGGAGAATATGCGGCAACTGGTGGCTGAAGGCGTGAACGTGATCCCGCGTGTGCCGCTGATACCAGGCTATACACTGAGTGAAGCAAATATGATGCAAGTTCTGGCGTTTCTGATACCAACCGGAATAAGGCAGTTGCATTTATTACCTTTTCATCAGTACGGTGAGCCGAAGTATCGCCTGCTGGGGCAGCAATGGACGATGCAACAGGTTGTTCCTCCAACAGAAGATGATGTTGCGGCGATGCGTCTTATGGCTGAACGTGCAGGATTCAGTGTCACCATAGGGGGGTGAAAATGACAGTGATAACAGGGCGTCATCTGGTGGCTGTTACCGCATGTGTAAGCGGTGTTGCGCATACTTATATGGCCGCTGAAAGGCTTGAAAAGCTCTGTCAGCAAGAGAAATGGAGCGTTCACATTGAAACGCAGGGCGCGTTAGGTATCGAAAATGAGCTGACTGATGGCGACATTCGACGCGCCGATGTCGTGTTACTTATCACTGACATTGAACTGGCAGGAAGTGAACGCTTTGAACATTCTCGCTCTGTGAAGTGTGGTATCAACGCCTTTTTACGCGACCCGCAAAAGGTGATGAGTGTGGTGCGCAAAGTATTAACCGCGCCGCAGCACACTCACGTCATTGTGGAGTAGCAGGTTTTCCGGTGAGCTGGCTGTGATACTGCCGGCGATATTCCGACGGTGAACGCTCCGTATTCTTACGAAATAATCGGCAGAAATAGTTACTGTCGACAAATCCGCAGGCGTGCGCCACTTCTTTCACTTTTAAATCATATCCTTTCAATAACTGACGCGCGTGCTCCAGTCGGGTGTGGGTCAGATATTCATTAAAACCTACAGCGCCAGTTTTCTGGAAAAGGTGCGAAAGATAATTCGGTGAGATGTAAAACGCCTGGGCGACAGATTCCCTGGTGAGAGGGGCGGCATAATGTTCATCAATATAGACACGAATAGCCTCAAACAGTGCCTGACTGCGCGATGCGGTCTGAATCTGGCTGCCAAGGAGATCGATGCAGTGGCTGATTAAACTGGCGACGATAAGACGCGCCGTTTGCTGTTCATGAGGCTGCATTTGCATTTCATGAAGAGTTTGCAGCAGGAATGAGCCAATGCGGGGGCCACGTCGTGCAACGTGTTGTTTCGCCAGATTGCGGAAAGCGACGCCATCCCAGTGCAGAAGGCTAAAGCCCAGCTGTTGTTTACCAAAAAGAATACTCAGCGTCGTTGCAGGGTTTTTCCATTGAGGGTGATTCCAGCCTCCGGCGGGAACATACAGAACATCATTTTTTTGTAAGGCCGACGAGGCACTGTCTTCGACAACACCTTCCAGCACAATTTCCAGCCGGGGAAAATCGACCTGTAGCGCGAGCTCTGGTGCAGGAGTGGCGGCATTTGCAAAATAGACCTGATGCAGGGGCAATGCCCCATTGATGAGGTCTGTCAGGATCTGGCTGATATCTTGCTGCATGGCGCTCCCTTCCACGTTTTCCAAAGAGAAACCTTACCTGTAAGCATAAAAAAAGGCCACACATCGTGTGGCCTGATGAGCGCTGAAAAGTGATTAGCCGGTATTACGCATACCTGCGGCAACACCTGCAATCGTCACCATTAACGCTTGTTCTACGCGAGGATCAGGCTCTTTGCCTTCTTCCTCTGCCAGACGGGAACGGTGCAACAACTCAGCCTGCAGAACGTTCAGCGGGTCGGTATAGATGTTACGTAACTGGATGGACTCGGCAATCCACGGTAAATCTTCCATCAGATGTGAGTCGTTGGCGATATCCAGGACCACTTTAATGTCACCTTCCAGCAGTTCACGCAGCTCTTTCCCCAGCGCCCATAGCTCTGGTTTTACCAGGCGCTGATCGTAGTACTCTGCCAGCCACAGATCGGCTTTTGAGAACACCATCTCCAGCATGCCAAGACGTGTGGAGAAGAAAGGCCAGTCGCGACACATGGTTTCCAGTTCGCTCTGTTTGCCATCCGCCACCACTTTTTGCAGTGCAGCGCCAGCACCCAGCCAGGCTGGCAGCATCAAACGGTTTTGCGTCCAGGCGAAGATCCACGGGATGGCACGCAGAGACTCGACGCCACCGGTTGGGCGGCGTTTGGCCGGGCGTGAACCTAGCGGCAGTTTACCCAGTTCCTGTTCAGGCGTTGCCGAGCGGAAATAAGGCACGAAATCTTTGTTTTCGCGAACGTAGCCACGGTACAGATCACAGGAGATATCAGACAGCTCATCCATGATATGACACCAGGATGCTTTCGGCTCAGGCGGCGGCAGCAGGTTCGCTTCCAGAATCGCGCTGGTGTACAGCGACAGGCTGCTGATAGTGACTTCAGGCAAGCCGTATTTAAAGCGGATCATCTCGCCTTGTTCGGTTACGCGAAGCCCGCCTTTCAGGCTACCCGGCGGTTGGGAGAGCAGTGCGGCGTGAGCAGGCGCACCGCCACGACCAATCGAGCCTCCGCGACCGTGGAACAGCGTCAGTTCAATACCGGCTTTCTCGCAGGTTTTGATCAGTGCGTCTTGCGCCTGATATTGCGCCCAGGATGCTGCCATTACGCCCGCATCTTTTGCGGAGTCGGAATAGCCAATCATTACCATCTGTTTGCCCTGAATAAAGCCGCGATACCAGTCGATGTTCAGCAACTGCGTCATCACATCGTTGGCGTTGTTCAGGTCATCAAGGGTTTCAAACAGTGGAGCAACTGGAAGGGCATAGCCAATACCCGCTTCTTTCAGAAGCAGATGAACGGCCAGCACGTCGGAAGGGGTTTTCGCCATGGAGATCACGTAGGCGGCAACCGATCCTTTCGGTGCATCAACGATCGCTTTACAGGTGTTGAGCACTTCGCGGGTTTCATTGCTGGGTTCCCAGTTGCGTGGGAGCAGAGGACGTTTGGAGTTCAGTTCGCGGATCAGGAAGGCTTGTTTGTCGGCTTCTGACCAGCTTTCATAGTCGCCGATGCCGAGGTAGCGAGTCAGTTCGCCCAGCGCTTCGGTGTGGCGAGTGCTTTCCTGACGCACATCAATGCGCACCAGTGGTACGCCAAAACACTTCACGCGACGCAGAGTGTCGAGCAGCTCACCATTAGCGATGATGCCCATGCCGCAGGCCTGAAGAGACTTATAACAAGCGTAAAGCGGATCCCAGAGTTGTTCGTTTTGGCTCAGAAGACCTTCTGGTTTTGGCAGGCGCTGGCCTTTCAGACGGGCTTCGAGCCAGGCCTGCGTCGCCATTAACTGACCACGCAGTTTTTTCATCAGATAACGGTATGGCTCGCTCGCACCTTCTTCGCCAGCCAGCTCGCGCAGTTCAGGCGTTGCTTCCACCATCGACAACTCGGAAATCAGCACCTGAATATCTTTCAGGAACAGGTCCGTCGCTTTCCAGCGACTCAGCAGTAACACGTGGCGAGTGATTTCAGCGGTTACATTCGGGTTGCCGTCGCGGTCACCTCCCATCCATGAGGTGAAGCGGACTGGAACAAAGTCTACCGGCAGACGGTAGCCGAGGTTTTCTTCCAACTGTTCATTCAGCTCGCGCAGGTAGTTAGGTACACCTTCCCACAGGCTGTTTTCCACCACCGCAAAGCCCCATTTCGCTTCATCAACCGGGCTAGGGCGATGCTTACGAATTTCGTCGGTGTGCCAGGACTGGGCAATGAGCTGACGCAGACGGCGCATCAGCTGGTTACGTTCATAGTCCGCAATGTCTTTGTTATCCAACTGCTTCAGGCAGTTGTTCACTTCCACCATTTTGTGGATCAGCGTGCGGCGGGTGATTTCAGTTGGGTGGGCGGTCAAAACCAGCTCCAGAGAAAGAGATTCAACCGCTTTTTTGATCGTCGCTTCGTTGAGGTCTGGCTGGTCTTTGAGTTTTCTGAGCGTGTGGGCAATGACTTCCGGGTTGCTGGCAGCTTCGCCTTTTGGCGAAATGCTGTGATATTGCTCGGCGGTATTTGCCAGGTTCAGAAACTGACTGAAGGCTCGGGCAACAGGCAGCAGCTCATCATTTGACAGGTTCTGTAAGGTGGTAAGCAGTTCCTGACGATTGGCCTCGTTTCCTGCTCGGGAGGATTTAGACAGCTTACGGATGGTTTCAACGCGGTCGAGAATATTCTCTCCCAGCGCATCCTTGATGGTATCTCCCAGCACTTTGCCGAGCATACTGACATTACTACGCAACGCGGAATATTGTTCGTTCATAAAAACCCAGTCACCCCATCATTTTTGTTTATGCCCAGTCGACAATCTTTTGGACATTATTTTGTCATCTCCCTTTATAAAGCCACGTAAAACCCCCGTCGTCAATTGCTGCGAAAACGGTTCAGCAAACGAATAAATGTGGGTAATTTACGAAATTTAATTCGCTTTGCGTCAGATAAGCGATGCTTATGAGAATGTGACGAAGATCGCGGGATTTTTACCCCTCACGCTCTGCCCATCGGGTTGAGGTGAGGGGGCAGTTTTAGTGCCAGCAGAAATGATGCACAACCTGGGTAATCAGTTCACGCGTGGGTTTAATAAAGCGAGTTTCCAGATATTCATCTGGCTGGTGAGCCTGGTTGATGGAACCAGGACCAAGAACCAGCGTTGGGCACAGCGTCTGAATAAACGGCGCTTCGGTGCAGTAGTTCACCACGTCAGTTTTTTCGCCAAGCAGCTTTTCGACCACTTCAACGAGTTGATGGTCTGGTGGGCATTCATAACCTGGGATCGGTGGATGCAGCTCAGAGACCGTCAGCCGTCCTGGCCAGCGCTCGCTTACAGGAGCCAGAGCCTCATTCAACAGACCATCCAGATCGCTCAGCGTCATACCAGGCAGTGGGCGAATATCCATGTGCAGTTCGCAGCAGGCACAAATACGGTTTGATGCGTCCCCACCGTGCAGGCTACCGAGGTTCAGTGTTGGATACGGAACAGTGAATGAATCATGGTGATAGCGTTCTTTCAGTGAGTCACGCAACTGCATAATGCGGCCAATCGCGTCGTGCATCAGTTCAATGGCGTTAACCCCGCGCGCCGGATCGCTGGAGTGGCCTGACTGGCCCATTACCCGCACAGCGGTTGAGATATGGCCTTTGTGCGCGCGAATCGGTTGCAGGGAGGTTGGCTCACCAATGATGGCGCAATCTGGACGGATTGCGGTGTTTTCAGAGAAGTAACGAGCGCCCGCCATGCTCGTTTCTTCGTCAGCAGTCGCCAGAATGTAGAGCGGTTTTTTCAGCGTCGTCACGTCGACGTCACGCAGTGCATCGAGGATAAAGGCGAAGAAGCCTTTCATATCGGCCGTACCCAGGCCATAGAGCTTGTTGTCGTGCTCGGTCAGGGTGAAGGGATCGCGCGTCCAGCGACCATCATCAAAGGGGACGGTATCGGTATGGCCGGCCAGCAACAAGCCGCCTGCGCCCTGTCCGGTACTGGCGAGCAGGTTGAATTTGTGACGGGTTCCAGGTACGGGGTGAACCTCAACGTTAAACCCAAGATCGCTAAACCAACCCGCCAGCAGATTGATTAAAGACTCATTACTCTGATCCAACGCTTCCTCGGTTGCGCTGATGGACGGCGTGGCAATCAGGGCGCGGTAAATCTCGATAAATGGCGGTAAGTTCATTTTCATTGTTGACACACCTTAGGTCGTGATAGTATCAATATTCATGCAATAAATGTGAATAAAAATACATTAACGTTGAGCATAAAGGAACCTGATGTTGAATACGCTGATTGTAGGCGCTAGCGGTTATGCGGGCGCAGAGCTTGTAAGCTACGTGAATCGCCATCCTCATATGACCATAACCGCTTTGACCGTGTCAGCGCAAAGCAATGATGCAGGAAAGTTAATTTCCGATTTGCATCCACAACTTAAGGGGATCGTCGACCTGCCGTTGCAGCCGATGTCCGATATCAGCGAGTTCACAGATGGCGTGGACGTGGTGTTTTTAGCCACTGCTCACGAAGTCAGCCATGACCTGGCTCCGCAGTTTCTGGCGGCAGGTTGTGTGGTGTTCGACCTCTCTGGTGCGTTCCGCG
Organism: Lelliottia sp. RWM.1; assembly: GCF_016859735.1. Lineage (NCBI taxonomy): Bacteria > Pseudomonadati > Pseudomonadota > Gammaproteobacteria > Enterobacterales > Enterobacteriaceae > Lelliottia > Lelliottia sp. RWM.1. Next base: position 97,867 of record NZ_WLVC01000010.1, read on the forward strand.
TAAACGACGGTGCGTTCTATGAAAAATATTATGGTTTCACCCATCAGCATCCCGATTTGCTTGAGAAAGCGGTGTACGGGCTGGCGGAGTGGAGCGCAGACAAACTGAAAGAGGCGAACCTGATTGCCGTACCGGGTTGCTACCCGACGGCGGCACAGCTTTCCCTGAAGCCGTTGATCGATGCAGGCCTGCTGGATCTGAACCAGTGGCCAGTGATCAACGCCACCAGTGGTGTGAGCGGTGCGGGCCGTAAGGCGGCAATATCAAACAGTTTCTGTGAAGTCAGCCTTCAGCCGTATGGGGTGTTCAACCATCGCCATCACCCTGAAATCACGACCCACCTGGGTGCAGAGGTTATTTTCACACCGCATCTGGGTAATTTCCCGCGTGGGATTCTGGAAACCATTACCTGCCGCCTGAAACCGGGTGTGACAAAAGAACAGGTGAGTGACGTCTTTACTCAGGCGTATGCGGATAAACCGCTGGTGCGTCTGTATGACAAAGGTGTGCCAGCCCTGAAAAATGTGGTCGGTCTGCCATTCTGTGATATCGGCTTTGCTGTTCAGGGCGAGCACCTGATTGTGGTCGCCGCAGAAGATAACTTACTCAAAGGCGCTGCCGCACAGGCAATGCAGTGTGCAAATATTCGTTTTGGCTTCGCTGAAACGCAGGCTCTTATTTAAGGTGTGATGATGAACCCATTAATTATCAAACTCGGTGGTGTACTGCTGGACAGCGAAGAAGCGCTGGAGCGTCTGTTTACCGCGCTGGTTAACTATCGCGAATCACACCAACGTCCTCTGGTGATTGTTCATGGCGGCGGTTGTGTGGTGGATGAGCTGATGAAAGGGCTTAACCTGCCAGTGAAAAAGAAAAATGGCCTGCGTGTAACGCCAGCCGATCAGATTGACATCATTACCGGTGCACTGGCAGGGACGGCAAACAAAACGTTGCTGGCGTGGGCGAAGAAACACCATATCGCTTCTGTCGGCCTCTATCTGGGCGATGGCGATAGCGTAAAAGTGACCCAGCTCGACGAAGACCTCGGCCACGTTGGACTGGCGCAGCCGGGTTCGCCTAATCTGATTAACACCTTACTGGAAGGCGGTTTCTTGCCAGTGGTTAGCTCCATCGGTGTGACAGAAGAAGGTCAACTGATGAACGTGAATGCCGATCAGGCTGCTACGGCACTGGCGGCGACGCTGGGTGCAGACCTGATCCTGCTCTCCGATGTGAGCGGCATTCTGGACGGCAAAGGCCAGCGTATTGCGGAAATGACTGCCGCAAAAGCAGAGCAACTGATTGCTCAGGGCATTATTACCGATGGCATGATTGTAAAAGTGAATGCGGCGTTGGATGCTGCGCGTACGCTCGGCCGTCCGGTGGATATCGCCTCGTGGCGTCATGCGGAGCAACTTCCGGCGTTGTTTAACGGCACGCCGATTGGCACGCGTATTCTGGCGTAATCGATTTATTGTTTTGTAGGCCCGGTAAGCGCAGTGCCACCGGGCAAAGTCATTCAAAGATATTAAGGAAGCATGTTATGGCACTTTGGGGTGGGCGTTTTACACAGGCAGCGGATCAGCGGTTCAAACAGTTCAACGACTCTTTGCGCTTCGACTACCGCCTGGCCGAACAGGATATCGTCGGCTCTGTGGCCTGGTCCAAAGCGCTGGTCACTGTGGGCGTCTTGACTGCGGATGAACAACTGCAGCTGGAAGAGGCGCTGAACAACCTGCTGGAAGAGGTGCGTCTGGACCCGCAGCAGATCCTGAAAAGTGATGCCGAAGACATTCACAGCTGGGTGGAAGGCAAACTGATCGACAAAGTCGGCCAACTGGGTAAGAAACTGCACACCGGGCGTAGCCGTAACGATCAGGTCGCGACCGACCTGAAACTGTGGTGTAAAGATACGGTGGTGGAGCTGCTGGCAGCGAATCGTCAATTACAGAGTGCTCTGGTCGAGACCGCGCAGAACAATCAGGATGCGGTGATGCCAGGGTATACCCACCTGCAGCGTGCTCAGCCGGTGACGTTTGCTCACTGGAGCCTGGCATATGTTGAGATGCTGGCACGTGATGCAAGCCGTTTGCAGGATACCCTGAAACGTCTGGACGTTAGTCCATTGGGCAGCGGTGCGCTGGCGGGTACGGCGTATGAGATCGACCGTGAACAGCTGGCAGGCTGGCTGGGTTTTGCATCCGCTACACGCAACAGTCTGGACAGCGTATCCGACCGTGACCATGTTCTGGAGCTGCTCTCGAATGCTTCCATCGGTATGGTGCACTTGTCGCGTTTCGCTGAAGACCTGATCTTCTTCAACTCTGGTGAAGCAGGTTTTGTTGAGTTGTCAGATCGCGTGACATCAGGTTCTTCCCTGATGCCACAGAAGAAAAACCCGGATGCGCTGGAGCTGATCCGCGGTAAGTGTGGTCGTGTGCAGGGCGCGCTGACGGGCATGATGATGACGCTGAAAGGCTTGCCACTGGCGTACAACAAAGACATGCAGGAAGACAAAGAAGGGTTATTCGACGCACTCGACACCTGGCTGGATTGTCTGCACATGGGCGCGCTGGTGTTGGATGGTATTCAGGTGAAACGTCCACGTTGTCAGGAAGCGGCGCAGCAGGGGTACGCGAATTCTACTGAGTTGGCGGATTACCTGGTAGCCAAAGGCGTGCCGTTCCGTGAAGCACACCATATTGTGGGTGAGGCGGTGGTTGAGGCCATTCGCCAGGCGAAGCCGCTGGAAGAGTTAACGCTGGCCGATCTGCAGAAATTTAGTGCGGTTATTGGGGATGATGTTTATCCGATTCTGGCGTTGCAGTCGTGCCTGGATAAGCGCGCCGCGAAAGGTGGGGTGTCGCCTAAGCAGGTTGCACAGGCCATTGCGGATGCGAAAAACCGGTTAGTTTGATCCGTGTGGGTTGATGCCCTCACCCCGATCTCTCCCGGCGGGAGAGGAGGCAAACACTAAAAATGGCAACTTCGGTTGCCATTTTGCGTTTACCCCAGATTTTTACGCAAAAAAATGCGGACCACGGGGTCCGCAAAAGTTCACGTTGGCTTTAGTTGTTCGAGTTTTGAGAGAAACTCGTTTGACAGTTCGGCACGCCAAGGGTCAAACACGTGCCGTCTTGTCTATGTGGCGTATTATTCAACAGAATGCTTGATAGGGATAATCGTTCGTTGCTATGCTATCTATCGCCATGAACTATCGTGGCGACGGAGGATGAATAATGAATATTCGTGATCTTGAATACCTGGTAGCGTTAGCCGAGCATCGTCATTTTCGCCGCGCGGCAGATTCCTGCCACGTCAGTCAGCCTACGCTTAGCGGTCAAATCCGTAAGCTGGAGGATGAACTGGGCGTAATGCTGCTGGAGCGCACCAGTCGTAAAGTGCTGTTCACCCAGGCCGGTTTGTTGCTGGTGGATCAGGCGCGCACTGTGCTGCGCGAGGTCAAAGTGCTCAAGGAAATGGCAAGCCAGCAGGGGGAGGCGATGTCTGGCCCACTGCATATTGGCCTGATCCCAACCGTTGGCCCGTACCTGTTACCGCACATCATTCCGATGTTGCACCAGACCTTCCCGAAACTCGAAATGTACCTGCATGAAGCGCAAACCCATCAGCTGCTGGCGCAGTTAGACAGCGGTAAGCTCGATTGTGCGATTCTGGCGCTGGTCAAAGAGAGTGAGGCCTTCATCGAAGTGCCGCTGTTTGATGAGCCGATGATGCTGGCGATCTATGAGGATCACCCGTGGGCGAATCGTGAGCGGGTTCCAATGGCCGATCTGGCGGGCGAAAAACTGCTGATGCTGGAAGATGGTCACTGCTTGCGCGATCAGGCAATGGGCTTCTGCTTTGAAGCGGGTGCGGATGAAGATACCCATTTCCGTGCAACCAGCCTGGAAACGCTGCGTAATATGGTCGCGGCAGGAAGTGGTATCACATTGTTGCCTGCGCTGGCCGTTCCGCATGAACGCAAGCGAGATGGTGTGGTGTATCTGCCGTGTATTAAACCGGAACCACGCCGTACCATCGGGCTGGTCTATCGCCCTGGTTCGCCGCTGCGTAGCCGCTATGAACAGCTGGCAGAGGCCATCCGTAGTTCAATGGATGGCCACTTTGACAGCGCGTTAAAACAGGCGGTTCAGACCGTTTAATGCCGCTACCCGATAGGCTTCCGCCATTGTCGGGTAGTTAAAGGTGGTGTTAACAAAGTACTCAATCGTGTTACCACCACCTTTTTGCTCCATTATCGCCTGGCCGATATGAATGATCTCCGCGGCGCGTTCACCGAAACAGTGAATACCGAGGATCTCTTTCGTTTCGCGATGGAACAAAATCTTCAGTGTTCCCACACTCATCCCCACGATTTGTGCGCGAGCCAGATGCTTAAACTGCGCACGACCTACCTCGTAAGGCACTTTCATTGCCGTCAGTTGCTGCTCTGTTTTTCCGACGGAGCTAATTTCCGGAATGGTGTAAATCCCGGTCGGAATATCTTCGATAAGATGGGCGGTTGCCTCACCTTTCACCAGCGCCTGTGCGGCAATGCGTCCTTGATCGTAAGCAGCAGATGCCAGACTCGGATAACCAATGACGTCACCCACAGCATAGATATTTGGCAGCGCCGTCTGGTACATGCTGTTGACCTTCAGTTGCCCACGGCTATCGGTTTCGAGGCCGATGTTTTCCAGCGCCAGCGAATCGGTGTTACCCGTACGTCCATTGGCATACAGCAGGCAGTCGGCTTTGAGTTTCTTGCCGGACTTCAGGTGCATGATTACGCCGTCATCACAGCCTTCGATTTTCTCATATTCTTCGTTATGGCGAATGACGACGCCACTGTTCCAGAAGTGATAGGAGAGAGAATCTGATATCTCCTGATCGAGAAATGCCAGCAGACGGTCGCGGGTGTTGATAAGGTCAACTTTCACCTCCATTCCACGGAAAATCGACGCGTATTCACAGCCGATAACCCCTGCACCATAGATGAGTACATGGCGGGGTTCATGGTGCAGGCTCAAAATGGAATCGCTGTCGTAAATGCGTGGGTGAGAGAAATCAACATCTGCCGGGTGATAAGGGCGTGAACCACAGGCAATAACGAATTTCTCTGCGGTAATTGTCTCTACAGAGCCGTCGTGACACTCCAGCGCCAGCGTGTGTTCGTCGACGAAATGGGCGTTACCTTGCAGGATTTCACAATGGTTACGCTCATAAAATCCCTGACGCATCCGTGTTTGCTGGTTAATTACTGTGTCAGCATGATTCAGTATGTCGGCAAATGAGGAACGCAGAAGTCGGGAGTGATCGCTGTAAAGGGGGTTTTGGTTAAATTCGATAATGCGGCTGACGGCGTGGCGGAGGGCTTTAGAAGGGATTGTGCCCCAGTGGGTACAACCGCCACCAACATTATGGTAGCGCTCTATTACCGCTACCCTGGCTCCCTGCTTCACCAGCCCCATAGCAGCACCTTCGCCGCCTGGGCCGGAACCAATAACTATTGCATCGTAATCGTAGGTGTGTGGCATGGTAAGGCTTACCTGTTCTTATACATAAAAGCAACAGAATCATAACATCAATGCGCGGATAACCCAATTATCGTTGTGCTCTTTTCGCGCAGTGGAGCACAAACCTCACGTAAACAATCTTTCACAAAGCAGGGCAAACAGATTAATTTTATTCTCTGGTATAGTGCCATCAGGCCTTTGGAAGGATTCAACTATTGTGATGGGCGTAAGAGCACAACAAAAAGAGAAAACCCGGCGTTCGCTGGTGGAAGCCGCATTCAGTCAATTGAGTGCTGAGCGAAGTTTTGCCAGCCTGAGCCTGCGCGAAGTGGCGCGTGAGGCAGGGATTGCGCCAACGTCCTTCTATCGTCATTTTCGTGATGTTGATGAACTGGGTCTGACGATGGTGGACGAGAGTGGTCTGATGCTGCGCCAACTGATGCGTCAGGCGCGCCAGCGTATTGCTAAAGGTGGCAGCGTGATCCGCACCTCTGTCTCCACCTTTATGGAGTTTATTGGTAATAATCCGAACGCGTTTCGTCTGTTATTGCGTGAGCGTTCCGGAACATCCTCCGCGTTTCGTGCCGCTGTCGCGCGCGAGATTCAGCATTTTATTGCGGAACTTGCCGACTATCTTGAACTCGAAAACCATATGCCGCGAGCCTTCACAGAAGCACAGGCCGAAGCGATGGTGACCATTGTTTTCAGTGCAGGCGCGGAGGCACTGGATGTTGGCATTGAACAACGGAAACAGCTTGAAGAGAGACTGGTATTACAACTGCGGATGATTTCCAAAGGTGCGTATTACTGGTATCGCCGTGAACAAGAAAAGATGGCACATCAAACCGATGAGTGAAGGGTGAGTAATGAAACAGTCAGGTCAGGATAAAGGTACGTTGTTGCTGGCATTGATCGCTGGCTTATCAATTAATGGCACGTTTTCGGCTATTTTCAGCTCTATCGTACCATTCTCTATTTTCCCGCTAATCGCGCTGGTGCTGACGGTTTATTGCCTGCATCAACGTTACCAGAATCGAACAATGCCAGTGGGGCTGCCGGGGCTTGCCGCCGCCTGCTTTATTTTGGGCGTGTTGTTGTATAGCACTGTTGTGCGCGCAGAGTATCCGGATATTGGCTCTAATTTCCTGCCTGCGGTCCTGTCTGTGGCGCTGGTGTTCTGGATTGGCTCGCGCATACGTAGCCGCAAGAATCAATTGACGGAATAACGTGGATGGATGTTGTTTGCCGGATCAGCGAAACGCCATCCGGCAAACAGATTACTTCGCCGTGAGCAGTACGCCGCACTCCATGTGGTGCGTGTATGAAGTTAAGCATTCCACATGCTTCCTCAATGTTATATGGTTTCACCTTAATGTCATGATATTAAATTACTTTACTCATTTTTGAGTAAAGTAATTTCCGTATTAATCCATTTTTATGTCCCATCTTCCAAGAAAAATATGTACCCTAATATGTACCATTTTTGATACGTAGGGGCATTGCTATGTCTGGAGCGGAGAAGCGCTCGTCATTAAATGCGCAAGCATTCAAAAACGTTAAACCAGAGGACAGGGAATTTTTCCAGAGAGCTGGTGAGGTGCCTGGTCTGTTTTTGCGTGTACGTCCTTCCGGTGCTATGAGTTGGGTTTATCGTTTTAGGATCTACGGAAAGCCGGACAAAGTGACACTTGGCCCTGCGGATCCATCAGGGAGGAAGGGCCTCAATCTAAAAGAAGCGCGAGATTTGGCTGGTAACCATCGCAAACTTGTCTCTTCTGGTAAGAATCCTCGCTTTGAGGTTGAACGAAAATTAGCACAAGAAAAGATCAATACAATTTCCTTTGCTCAGGTGTTTGACGATCTATACCTGGGTGGGACACATGGTGAATCACGCCCGGATGAAAGTATCCTGATTTTTGACCGTGATCTCCGGGCTACGCTTAAAGATGTGCCCATCGTTGACTTTGGTCCCGGGCACTTCGCAAAAATAATATCTGGATCTACTTGGCGGCATACTGATGGTTCACTCAAGCATGGCAAAATTGCAGCAGCATACCGGCTCATAAAAAAAACGATCCGCCATGCAATTACCAGAGGAATGCTGAAGGATGATCCGTTGCGCTATTCACCAGCGAAGTCTTTTGGAGGCAAAACTGGAGTAGCGGAACGGAACCTTGGGATGTCTGAAATTCGAAACCTCTTAACACAGCTGACGTTTTGGCATACTCGTGACAGCAATCGTCGGCTACTTAAATTCACACTTGCTTGTGGCCAGCGGATTAGTGCTGTCCTTGAGATGAGACGTGCTGAAGTTGATATCGAAAAAGGGACGTGGCGGATCCCCAAGACTGAGATTGACCGTAGGACGAAATCGAAGGAAACGAGAATACTTCCGTTGAGTCGATACATGCTACAGCTTTTGCGCGAGCAGCTTGCTGCTGTTGAGCCGGGGAACGAGTTAGTTTGGCCAGCTACGAATGGACGGCAAATATTCCCAGCTTCGGTCCGCCGATGTATTGATGATAATCTCTCAGAAATTGATGGGTTCACTCCGCATGATCTGCGACGCACCTTCATTAGCCGACTTCATGAACGCGCCGCACGATTAAAGATCAACGCGGCTGACATTGAACGGGTGGTCGGGCATGTTCTACCTGGGATGATGGCTGTTTATTCTCACCCCGACCCGGATAATCCGCTTGGTGGACAACTCGACGTTCTAAACGCATGGGGAGGAATACTTTCGAAGATAGACTCATCCCGCATTCGCTCAGTTCGTCGACCATGGAATGATGCCCGTGGCACCTTCAAAAAGGTCCCGTTAGTTTAAATTTAGCATTTAGTGCTATTTTTCTGCGCCCTATGTGCGCCCTAAAAAATTCAGCCGCTGTTTAAGTGGCTGTTTTTCCGATTTGGACAAACCTAGAGCATCAGCTTGATAGGCTGAATGTCTATGTTTTTCAAATTGTTATGTTTTAATTGTCATTATATCGTCCGCTCAGAGAATTAATGCGGAGGTTTACATAAAATGGCGGAACAACAAAAAACTATACTACGAAGAGCTCAGGTCCTTGCCCTAGTCGGCATGAGCCAATCAGCAATGTATGCGCTCATTGCTGATGGGGAGTTCCCTCGCCCGATCACTTTATCCGGAAGAAGCTCTCGGCGTCCTGCTGTGGGCTGGGTTAGTACTGAGGTGCTGGCATGGATAGAGGAGCGGATCGCTATGCGCGATTCCTCCCCTGGTGCGGCTTGTTAATAACCGAGTTTTTTAAGCTCTTTCGCTAATCGAGCCAATGAACAGTCGATATCATCGTTTTTACAACCCAGTTTATCGTGCATGAGTTTTTCCAGGCTGCTATTGGTTTTGCATTTGGCAATTTTGAAAGCGCCTTCATCCAAAAGGTCAGCACCGTTCTTAGCATGATTAATGGCGCTAACGGCTAACGTCGCAAGGTCTAATGCCCTGTGGATCGGCAGTTCTTCAGAAAGACGTGACCACCGGCCATCTACTTCACGCCAGGTCTTAACAGATAGATCTGTTTCACCCGCGTCATTCCATTGAGCAAGCCCTAGGGACAAAGCTTTCGCATCTGTTTTTCCTGGTTCGTATGGGCCATCAATCTGGTGGTAGTCCGAGACTTCTAAAATTGGTGTGTGCTTCAGATGTGTAGGTGCGTGCATTTGTTCTTTCCTGAGTGAATGGGGTTAAATCACCATATCAATTTTTGTGATTTTTGTAAATTTATTAAATTTTGTGAATGTTTTATTTTTGACCTTTGTGCTTATTGTATTGGATACAAAGCTCGCCAACATTCACTTATTAGAAGAATAAGAAAAATATCCTCCCTTAAGAATTTTTCTAATAATCGATTGCTCATAAAAGATTAATGAGATGCAAAACCCTTTTTATACATTGGTTATTGTGATGTCGTTAATCAAAAAAGAGTAAGCTATATCAATTGGTTATGTGTTGATGTGTTCGTGAAATGGACGTTATTCTTTGTATCAGGAAGAGGAAGCAAGCTCCGTACTGATGGAGAAACCTTGGCCAAGAAAGCAAAACTGCGGCTGGTGGCAAAAATCGAGTCGCATCGATTGGTCTCTCCAGGCCTCTTCCACTGCCACCAGTCGCACCCTACAGCCTGTGGAAGGGCTCACTGGAGATGAAAATGAAACGTTACATCGATGATTTGATCTGTCTCACTCCCGGCGAACGGCTGATCGTGCTGTTCACACCACTGGCATTCATGACAACCGCTGCGGCCATTTTTTTTGGCTGATGGTGTTCGCCGGTGTTCGCGTCGTGATGCCAGACTCTGGCGCAGCCCTTTAAGGAGATCGAAATGAGTAAATTCTTGTTGGTTCCAGAAATGATGGACCTGCTGCGCATCAAGAGGACGACGCTGTATGCAGAGATCAAGCGCGGCACCATTCCAAAGCCGCTGAAACTCAGCGCCGGCAAGTCTGCATGGCATATAGATGATGTGAAAAAACTGATTGAGCAGCGCCGTATGGCTGCGAATGGGCAATAAAAAACCCGCTTTATGCGGGTTCTTATGGCAAAACCGGAATGTTCAAAATAACGGCTTCGCACTTGATTTGTTACCTAGACAATAGCAATTCTGACGCTGCAGCCGTGAATCGTCAAGCGGTTTTGCTCAAAAAAGATGTAATTGGAGATTATATTTTGAGCAATAAATATCCTCTCATGAACGATAGCGATTTCACAGAACACGTTCTGGCGTTCTTCGGCGCAGATATCATTGAGGCCGATTTCTCTTCTGCTCGCACAGAGTCAGGTGAATTCATCTACAGTGAAGATCTACGGGGCTCCCCGCTGCCTACTCAGCGCTTCCGCCTGTTTGGTGCCGATCCGGTAATTGGCGGTGAAGTGTGCCGCCACAAGAGGATGCCGACACTGGGCTGCGCGCACATTGTAGCGACTCCAGACGGCAGACGTGTGTTCTTCGCAGACGGCCTGAACGAGCCGTTGCGTGAGGTGACGCTGGCAGACGCTATCGACCTGCTGATTGAGCGCCGCCAGGCGTTGGGGGTGACTTTATGAGCGCTACCCACTTGGCGGAAGTGATGAGCGTTGCTGACACCATATCGGCATTCCGCACCGCAATGATGGCGCAGGGCATCGAGACCCGTGACGCAATCGAGGTCGATGGAAAGCTGCACCGATTTCACGTCGAGGGTGATGCGAAAGGCTCACTCAACGGTTTCTACTGCCTGCATTATGATGAAAAGCCAGCCGGTATCTTCGGTTGTAACAAACGCTTTGGCTTCGATAAGAAATTCCAGTGGCAGTCTAACCAGAAAACGAAGGAATGGACGCCTGAAGAGCGGCAGGCTTACAAGGAACGCGTAGCGAGAGAGCGCGCCGAGAAGGATGCCGCTGAAAAGGCGCGCCATGAAGCCGCTGCTGCTGCTGCCAACCAGCTCTGGGGCGCTTCCTCACCCGCGTCTGATGATCATCCCTACCTGAAGTCCAAAGGCGTGAAGGCTCATGGCCTGCGCGTGGGCAAATGGGAGAAGATCAACAAAGACACTGGTGAGATTCGTCTCATCACCGACAATGCGCTGCTGGTGCCCATCTGCGACCGCAAGCGCAATATCCACTCCATGCAGGCGATCTTCCCGGCCAAAATGAAGTCGATGGGAGACCGCAATAAGGATTACCAGGCGGACGGTGCCAAGCGCGGTCTGTTCCACACCATCGGCAAGCCGCTGATTCATGACGGCAGGCCGGTTTTCGTGCTCTGTGAGGGCTACGCTACTGGCGCATCCATTCATGAGGCTACTGGGCATTGTGTCCTTGTCTGTTTCGACGCTGGCAACCTGCCGGTGGTGGCACAGGCTATCCACAACACCCTGAAGGCCAAAGAGAAGGAAGCTGTAATCGTTCTCGCGGCAGATAACGACCGGTGGACCACGACTCCAGTCGAGAACCCAGGTGTTCACCAGGCAAAGACGGCGGCGCGAGCTGTTAACGGGCTGCTGGCGATCCCCGACTTCCAGTCACTGGACGGCAATCCCTCTGACTTCAACGATCTGGCACAGCGTGAAGGTGCTGAGGCTGTCGCTCGAGCGTTTGAGGAGACGCTGAACCCAAAAGCGGAGCTGGTGCAGAACGAGATTGCAGTGGCCGATAGCGACAACAATGTTGCGATCCCTGACAACCTGGGCATGCCTTTTCGCTGTGTTGGCACGGCTGGCCAGTATTACTCGTTCTGGCGTGAAGATACCCGTGGAATCGTTCTGCTGAAACCCAGCGAGGTTGGCAAAGACCACGGACTATTTCAGCTGGCTTCATTGCAGCGCTGGGAGGCGTGGGCACTTGATAGCGGCCTGAAAGAGCACCGAGCCGCTGCCGCGAACTGGCTTATCCAAACGTCGATGGAAATCGGGCTGTTCAAGCCGGAGTTGGCTTGCGTTGAGGATACGGACTACATTCGCCGCCAGATGTGCCTGGCGCAGCTCCGTGTGCGGGTCACTGCTCCCACACTTGCTGACCTGATGCACGGCAATTCACTTTGGTCTGGGGTGTTCTGGTACGACGAATTCTCCGGAAAGATCCGCGTTGAGCGCGAGACGCCGTGGGGTGAACTGCCAACAGAGTGGCGCGACGAGCACGATAATATGCTCGCGGCGTGGGCTGAGGCTCAGTTCGGCGTGGCAGTTGGATCTGGCGTATCGGCAGAAGCCGTTCAATTGCTGGCAATGCGTGACCGCAGAGATCCGGTTGCAGAGTACCTGAAATCCCTGAAGTGGGACGGCGTGCCTCGCCTCGATACATGGTTGCTTCGTCTGGCCGGCGCACAGGACACCCTCTTTAACCGCGCGGCAGGTAAGCGCACGCTCATCGCTGGTGTAGCCAGGGCATTCAATCCGGGCTGCAAACATGACCCGGCCTTGGTTCTGGAGGGGCCGCAAGGACTGCGCAAGTCCTCCCTGGTTCGTGCGCTGGCACCAAACGGGGAATGGTTCACTGACCGTCTCGACGGCGAGGTTGGCAGCAAGGACTCCATGCAGTCTCTCGCAGGTCGCTGGATTGTGGAGCTGGCCGAAATGACCGGTATGACCCGCGGCGAGGTGAAGGCGATTAAGGGCTTTATGGCGTCCGGAGACGACAAATACCGACCATCATATGGACGCAGAACCGTGTCGCACCCGCGCCGTTGCATCTTTATCGGTACCATCAACCCAGAGGGCGACGGCTCTTACCTGACGGATACCACTGGCGGGCGCCGTTTCTGGCCGGTCAAGTGTACCCAGATTGACCTCGAGACGGCAAAGACCGAGCGCGATCAGTTATGGGCAGAAGCTGTGGCGCTCTACCATCGCGGCGAGCAATGGTGGCTTACCGACGAGGAAGAGTCCGAGGCCAAAGAAGTGCAGAGCGATCGCACCGTCGATAACCCGTGGGGGGTTCGCGTTAGCAAGTTCCTGTCACATAACCCACCAGCATTTTCTGGTGGTGAGTGGGGTGCTCCACGCCTTTACAGCCCGACACACCTGTCAACCAGCGACATCTTCGAGGCTTTCACAGGGCGCACGATGGTGTCGAAGGACATCAACGAGAGCAAACTGATTGCTTCCGCATTGATCGAGTGCGGCTGGAAATCAGAGCGCGTGCGCGTCGACGGCCGCCGCTTCCGCGCCTGGGTGAAGGTAGACGCAGATGACGAGCTACCAATCTGATCGGGATGGCCTTCGTGCCGCCATAAGATCCCCGCGACAAATAGACCCCGCTTCGGCGGGTTTTTTGTTACTGACGGTTTCCGCCAGTCTTTCGGAGGCGTCGGGCGAAAGATATCGCTGCTTTTTCGCAGGCTACCGGTTGGGACGCTGGGACGCTTGGGACACTTCTTTTTCCAATTGCTCTCATCCTAATTTCAGGGGAGGGCGGGTAAAGAACAGCAGTATTGCTCAAATAATATAAATCCAGCGGGACGTTGGGACGCTACCTGTATTTCCAGTGTCCCGGTCTAAGTTTTCTAAGTTTTTGTTTTATAGATATGAAACAGGTGATGGGACACTGGGACGCTTGGGACACTACTTTTACAGGAAACTTTATACTTACGTGAGGCGAGGAGTAGGGCATATCACATTTGCCCCTCACATACTCGCATGGAGAAAAAGTTTTACGAAAAGGGTGTTTTAGCGTCCCAAGCGTCCCAAGGATGTTTTTCTTTTTTACTTTCATATCGTTAGGGTGGGACACTGCCCAAAACAGGTAAAATTGCAGTGTCCCCGCGCCGCTATGGGTTCAAAGAACACATTATTGGTGCATCCAGCGAGGGCAATCTGCAATCTGTCGCGCCCGCGTATTTTTTACACCGCCTGAAAATTGAGGCTCACCGACAGGGCGTGACGCTACTCTGTCGGAAAGAACGACAATTGAGGGCTTACCTATGGCGGACAAAAAGGCGCTCCGCGCCACCGCAAAAACGCTTTATGAGGCTGGCCGTGTGACGATCAAGCAGATCGCCGCGGAAATTGGTGTTAGCAGCCGCACCGTCGAACGCTGGAGTGCTGCAGATGGATGGGTGCGGGTGACGACTACCCCAGAGCTGAGTGAGCGCGCGCACCGCGTTGCCTCCAGACTGGCGGAGATTCCGGAGGACGCAAAACCGGAAGAGCGGGGGAGGGCCGTGGAGGCGATTACTGAGCAGCAGGTCGTCGATGAGCGCGCCGAGCTGCTGGTTCGGCACCGGCGTGAATGGCAGGTATCTCGCGCGCTGCTGGCTGAGGCTGTTCGTGAGCGCTCCACCGATAAGGCAAAAATGGCGAAGGTGGTGGCTGAAACAACCTCTATCACGCAGAAGGGCGAGCGCCTGGCGTGGGGGCTTGATACGGACACCGGCAAGAAAGTGCAGGTGGTCATCGAGCGCGAATAAACCAGACGACAAGCAAGGAAAATGGACGCTACTATCTTGAACATAGCCTAGCCATGGAGGTCTCATGAAAATCGCGAGCGTAGTTTTGTTTGTTTTGCTACCTATACCACTAATATCTGCAGCAGAATCATCGAAAGAAGCTATTTTCCCGTCATCACTATCCGGGAAACCTAGTGTCGAACTTGGTGAGTTTATCCGCTCATCTATGTTAGAAAAAGGCGAAAGGTTAGGTTGGGATTGGCGTGCCAATTCGGATATCGATTGGCAAGATGGAATTACCCAAGTGAACTCGACCGGCTATTCGCATCGTGATGGAGTAGCTCGTATAAACGTTATGGGTGTCAGATCAGATAAAGAAAAAGATCTACGGAACGCGAGAAGAAGCTCGCGGTGATATTTTTGATTACATCGAAATGTTTTATAACAGTAAGCGTCGGCATGGTTCGAGTGATCATATGCCACCAACTGAATACGAAAAACAATATTATCAGCGGCTCGGAAGTGTCTAGATTATCTGTGGCGATTCATTGTAAGTGAGATTAGAAATTCAGTCCCTGAATATAAAGATGGGATCACTCCTGTGTATTTCCATGGTTCATTAAATCGTGTGAATATTTGGAAGCCGAAAAACTCTGATGCTTTTGGGGGGTCATTCTTCCAGTGGGATGGTGGAAATAATTTACGCATCAGAGAATTTATGCGGGTGAATATGATTGCTAACATTTCGTCCCCCACAAAAAGCAAAGCCTTATCTTTATCTTCGGTGATAAAAACGAAGCCATCATGGCCAGAGAAAGCGTCAGTTTTTATTTCTGATGGTATTGTTGTTGTTAAATTAGGAGAACATTATGGAGAGCTTGGTGGAATGAAACCAGAATAATTATTAAATTTTCACGTACATTATAGGCCTAAATAGGGCTTTACATTGCTTTTTAGTGATCTGACTTTTTTTTCTAAAGTCTGTCTCTTGGAACAGCAATGCATTAATGGCTTTTTCGAAGGTTGTGACCATCAAGTTGATAGCATCATCGAATGGTACGTTGAAATGATTAGGCGCTAAAGAATTCTGCCCCTTGAAAGGATCTTCTTGAGATCCTTTTGTTCTGCGCGTAATCTCTTGGCCTGTAAACGAAAAAACCGCCTGGGGAGACGGTTTTTTCGATGGTTCAGTAAGTTGGGGAACTTCTGAACCGTGGTAACAGGGTGTACAAGACCGCTGAAACCAAATTCTGTCCTTTCAGTTTAGCCGTAGTTGGGCTGAGACTTCAAGAACTCTACATCAGTAATCTCTTGTAGGGGTTTGAAGCCCAATGGAGCGGAAACCCCCTGACCGCAAGGGATGTACGGAACTGGTAGGCTGTCCGTTTCTGGTTTTGCCTACTTTCGGACAGATCAACGGCATGGTGTACGTAATCGCTCGGTTTCGGACACAGAAACGTCGTAGCACCACCGTTCGGGCAACAATCAAGAATGCTTTGGTTAAAAAATAGTCTTAGCGTAGGTTATTTTCCCTTTTCCAAGCGGACCCCAATAGATGGAACTGCATGACAAAGTCATCGGGCATTATCTGAACATAAAACACTATCAGTAAATTGGGATCACCACCGAGACTTTTATGCTGCCGTTCATCGCCTGATAAAATGAGGATTTAAGCTCATTAATGCTATGTTTTCCTACGATTGCTCCTCTCCACTCGCTGCTATCTTCATCACTTTCTCTTCATTACGTTACGCTTTGGTGAGTTGATTTTAATCATGATACTTGTTTGATGGTCTTTTCTTGGAGAAAAATCAAAGTGGTCGTGCCTTCCTGACCATTGTCTCTTCAGCAAATTCTTATCAAATTCTGCTTGCCGTCGCGTGATAAATGACAGTTATCAATGATAATGGGAATTTCATATGATTATGACTACCTCAGAAAGTTTTAATAAAATCGAACAGTCGTTTATTCAAGATAATTCAGTAAAAATATTATCGCTTGACTGTTTTGATACCCTATTTTGGCGATACGTCGCAGAGCCGACAGATATTTTTTGCCAGTTAACCATTGGTGATGAGGCTAGAATAAAAGCTGAGAGCAAAGCTCGTCATCGCAAGATGGCTAAAATAAATGGAAAAGAAGTCACGATTTACGAGATTTATAATGAAGTATCAAAGAAATCATCACCTACAGAAATAGAGAGAATGGTTGGGGATGAAATTACTGCAGAGATCAAAAATGGTTTTGTTTTTGAGCCAGCAATAAATATTTTGCGCGAAGCCAAAAAACGCAATATCAGAACGATTGTCGTTAGTGATATTTACTATAGTAATCAACAGCTTAGCAAAATAATCGAAGCTGTATCGCCAGAAGCACATCAACTTATTGACAAAATTTACTGCTCTTCTGATTATGGCGTAGGTAAATATGATGGCTTGTGGAAAAAGGTTATTCAACATGAGAATGTTAAAGCAGGACAAATATTTCATATCGGTGATAATATCGAAGCAGATTATCATTCCCCAATAAAACTTGGAGTCAACGCTCATCATTTCCTGCAAAATGAAAATGTAATTAATGATATTCTAGCGCTACGCGGAAATACCGCGAATTTGTTACTGCCAGATTATCGTAAAGAATATGCTTTACCTTCATTTTATCATGATTGGTACTCAGTCAACACCAGAGAAGTCAATGTTGAAAAAATCATTGGTTGTATGGTATTAGGTCCAATATTAAATAGCTTTGCATTGAGTATAAAAAAACAATCCTCTTACATTCCAGATGTAAAAATTGCTTTTCTTTTCAGAGATGGATATATGCCTAAAAAAGCATATGACCAAATATTTCCAGAGGAAAAAACTTTCGAGCTAAGAATATCTCGACTCACGTCTATTAAGAGTTCCTTTGTGGACAAATCAAGCATTGAAGAACATCTGATAAATACTCTTGAAACGTACCTCAGGATAGGGAAAACATTAGAAGGAAACCTTCACCTGGTTGATGTGCTCTGCAAGCACTTACTCATTAGTGATAATAAAAAAAGCACATTACTACACAAATTAAAAAACAATGGATACTCATGCCAGTGGTTAATAAAAACACTGCTATCAGATGAGCTAAGGAAGGTGCGAACAAGTTCCTGATATGAGATCATCATATTCATCCGGAGCGCATCCCAGAGGGACATCATGAG
>NZ_WLVC01000110.1:0-2627 GCF_016859735.1 Lelliottia sp. RWM.1
TGGCTAATAACATCATGTCGATCGGCCAATAACATCATGCCGATCACTATTTTTCTGCCCGCGTTTATAGCGTCTTTCTTTTACTCCGCCTGATCGGCATCGGTCAAGTTGGCGCCCTGTTTTCTCATCGATTCTCCCGTTAAGGTCACGCGCACCGCTCTGTGGATCAGTCGGTCCAGGATCGCCTCGGCGAATGTTGCCTCTCCGATCATCCCGTACCACTTCTCCACCGGCAATTGGCTCGCCACTATCGTTGAGACGTTGCCGTAGCGGGTATCGATGATCTCCAGCAGGTTGCTGCGTTCGCTCGCGTCCAGCATCTCCATGCCCCAGTCATCCAGGATCAGTACCCCTATGTTGCTTACCCGCTCCAGCAGTTTCGGATAGCTGCCATCCGCTTGTGCCAGTCGCATCTCTTCAAGCAGGGTTTTCAGCCGGTAATACCGCACGCCCACTCCTTGCCGGATAAAGTAACGACCCAGGGCACACGCCAGGTAACTCTTGCCGCAGCCTGCCGCGCCCGTCAGCAGCAGATTTTGTTGATGACTCAGCCAGTGTCCTTCCAGCAGTTGGCGGATCTGCGCTTGGCTCACGCCTCGACCCGCCCGATAGTCGAGCTGCTCCACTTGTCCGGCTAGCCGGAACCGGGCTTGCTTCTCCAGGCGGTTGGTTTTCCTCTGCTCCCGTTGCACCAGCTCATGGCTCAGTAACAGTTGCAGCCGCTCTTCAAAACCCATATCCAGGTACAGCATGCTCTGGGCCTGCTGTTGGTTCAGGGCCTGTTTCATGCCGCTCAAGTGCAGGCGGCTTAGTTGTTCATCGAGGTGTAATTGCATGGGCTTCTCCTGATCCGTGGGGGTTAGTGGAAGTAGTGCTCGCCATGGACATTGTCATGACGGATGTCTTGCAGCGGATCCTGTCGCTTGCTGGCGATGGGTTGTTGCTCGAGGCCGTTCTTGAGCATGCTGCGGATGTTGTGCAGCCGGTTGGCGCCGGTCAGGTAACTCCGGAGGCAGGCCGCTTCCAGCCGCTCCTTGCCATAGGTTTTGCTCTGCCCCAGCAAGGCCAGACAAGGTCGCACCGCTTGCGCCGGGTGCGCCACATTCCGGATAAAACCATCCACCCAATGCGTGGTGTAAGGTCCGATGGACGCTGCCCAGCCGAGCAGACGCTCGGGCGACCACTCCAGCAGCGCTTGGTGATGCGCGGGCATATGGGCAGGCAGGCTGCTGTGCTGACCTTTGCGATGACTCCGCGGGTGCTCGGCCACAACCTTGCCTGCGTGGTACAGCGTGACGGTATGCTCGGCCAGATGAGCCTCCAGCCGCTTGCCTTGCAAGGCATGGGGCACGGAGTAATAGTGCTTTTCCAGATCGACGTGGTAGTCCTTACCAACCAGCACCAACATCACTTTGGTGTAGTGATAGGGATAATCCGGCAGCGGCTTGAGCGCCGGAGCATCGAGCTCGGCAAACAGTGAGGCACGGCAGCCAGGAAGCTTCTGGAAGGGTTTCTGGTTGAGCCGGGTCAGCAGTTCACCCATCCGCTGATTGAGCTGGGCCAGGCCATGGAAGGTTTCATGACGCAGTACCGCCAGGATCCAGCGGGTGACGATCTGCACCCCCACTTCCGCCTTGGACTTATCCTTCGGCTTGCGGGGCCGGGCGGGCATGATCGCCGTACCGAAATGGGCCGCCAGCATCTGGTAGGTGGGGTTGAGATCCGGATCAGTATTGCGCGCCACGCTGACGGCACTCTTCAGGCAATCGGGTACCACCAATTGCGGCACACCGCCAAAGAACTCGAAAGCGCGCTTGTGGCTCATTACCCAGTCATCGAGCTGCTGGGAGCGGGTGGCCTCGGCAAAGGTGTAGTTGGATGCGCCCAGCACGGCGACAAAGATCTGGGCCCGGTAAAGGATTTCGCCGGTGTGCGGATCGACAATAGGTAGGGTTTGGCCGCAGTAGTCGACAAAGAGTTTTTCGCCCGCAATATGGGTCTGCCGCATCGAGGGTTGCAGCAGGGCCGCCCACTCTTTATAGAGCCGACAGAAGTGGTTGTAGCTGTAGTGGGAGCCTGGATGGCGCTCGGCGTACTCCTGCCATAGCAGCTCGAGGGTCACGCCTTTTTGACCTGGTTTTTTGAGTTCCTGATGCAACAAGGCCCAGTTGGGAGTGGGTTTGTGCTGAGTTTTATGGACAGAGCAGGTCTTGAGAAATGCGCGCTCCAGGGAGACATCATCCCAGGACTCAGACAGGGGCCAGGTCATGATACCCAGTTGAGCCGCCCGGTTGAGGTAATAGGATACGGTGCTAGGAGAGATATGCAGGCTGAGGGCGATCTGCCGATGAGCCAGTTGAGCCTGATATTTAAGGCGAAGAATTTCTTTGAGTTTTCTCACAGTGATAGGCCTCGCAGACATGCACGTTCCTCTGTTGGAGCAGATGGGAAAGTGCGGGTTTAACGAAGCGGGGAGAAAAAGTCACCAATAACATGGATGCCGATCATGGTTTCCCATCGAGGGTAAAAAGTGATCGGCGTAGGATGTTATTGAGTGATCGGCATGGATGTTATTACGTGATCGGCATGAATGTTATTGAGCGATCGCCATGCGTGGGAATATGCAA
>NZ_WLVC01000111.1:0-2485 GCF_016859735.1 Lelliottia sp. RWM.1
CAGGCCCTGCATGCGGCGATGCTGGAGCAGAAGTTTGGTCAGGTGAAGGGCAATATCCAGCGCACCGCGCCGCAGGTAATCGCCCTGCAACAGGCGGAAGGTGATGCCCGTGTGGCGGACAACCAGACCCGCACCGCAGGCCAGACGCAGGCCCTGCATGCTGCGATGCTGGAGCAGAAGTTCGGTCAGGTGAAGGGCAATATCCAGCGCACCGCGCCGCAGGTAACCGCCCTGCAACAGGCCGAAGGCGATGCCCGTGTGGTGAGCAATCAGCAGCGTACTCTTGCGCAGTCGCAAGCACTTACCGATTCGAAAGCCAATGCAGTAGACGTTACAAAAAACAATACATTGAATACCCTGTCAGCCAGTGTGACACGTGCAGAAGCCAAAGGGGAGGAGGCTCAATCACGTGCGGATATTGCGTATGCCCACGCGGAAGAAAATGAGAACGCTATCCAGGCTACCAACCATCGCGTAGCAGAAAACAGTGCCAATATTGCCGCTGAGGAAGAGCAGATCACAACGTTGAAATCCGATACGGACAAGAATTTCAGTAAAATGAATAACCGGATTGACGAAAACCGCCAGCGCGCTTCTGCTGCTATCTCAGGCGTGGCTGCAATGGCAAATATCCCTCAGGTTATTCAGGGGCAGACGTTTAGCATTGGTGCTGGCGTAGGCTCGACGGATGGAGAAAGTGCTGCGGCTGTGGGGTTCTCTGCCCGTGCCGGAGAACGCGTTATTGTCAAAGCATCGGTATCAGATGATACGCAGCAGAATTTTGTGATTGGAGGTGGTGTGAGTTACGGCTGGTAATATGGCCATCATTTTACGGATAACATCATCCAGTAAAAAGTCGGTGAGTATATTGATTCACCGGCTTTTCGTCATTAAATGAATGTAGGTGTGATAATTAATCTGGCGCACCAAGGTGGCATTCAATCAATATCCCCCGCTGTACCAGAATCAGACCTTTCTTTTCCAGTTCTGCGACAGTTTTATGGACCGCACTTCGTGATATATTACTTCTTTGTAAAATATAAGAAAAAATAGATGTTCTTTCCCTTTGAGCGGGTCTTAATGTCCAAATGTATTTTATATGCTCAATGATGATGTGACTTATTTTGGGTTGGTTTAATCTGCTCTCTCTTCGGGAAAGTGAGTTGAGGTAGCGCAATAAACCATCATATGCATTGGGCCACAAGTTCTGCTCATCAAAAAGAGAAATGGCGTCATCTGTTTTTAATGTATAAATGTCAACATCCGTGTGGCAGCGAAGATGCCCCATGATGTTCACCCCTCTTATCTTTTCAAGACCAATGATTTCGGGTGCAAAGATGTTAAATAATAGTAACCCATGGTGATCTTCTGGGTGTATGGAGACATTACCCTTTGCTACATAATAAATGACATCTGTGTTGTGTGTATTGATTCGCTGGTTTTTTTCATAGGTCAATAACACTGATTTTTCTGAATTTATTATGGCTGAACCAAGTGCGGCTATAGATTTTTCAATTGATATATTATCCATAAGTATGCCACCTCCGCATTTCAATGAATAAAAGTATTATAAACAGAGTATGACGCAGTATCTCATTTTTCTTTCCCTGAGGTGTTATGGTTTTTAAGTGTAATACTGCATCTGGCTTACGCCCGGCATACGGGGTCTACTTTTTCTTTTATTGTTAACGCAAGGAAATACCTATGTCCCGTAAATACCTGCTTGTGCATGGCGCCTGGCAAGGGCAATGGGCCTAGAAGGCTGGTGTCCCTGTAATTGGTGGGATAGGTGATTGATTTTGTTGGGTATTTTGATTTTTTGCGCGAAGGGGAAGGCGCAAAATGAGTGGCGATGATGTTGATATGGAAGGGGTTTTTATATCTTATTGATTTTTTAAGTTGATTGTTGGGAGCGGGATTTTCTGTGCTGGTTTAAGCTCTGGTGGACGTTATAGGCTTGTCGTTCGTTTCCGGAAGTGAGCGTTTCTGTCGGATAATTCACACTCTTGAATTTTCCAGACTGTAGACTAGGCATACTTAATACACACTAGCAACTGAAGGCGATACAGGTATGCTCATCGTAAAATGCGCGGTCAGATAGCTGACAAGCTCACACTTATCGCTGGTTTTAAAGCTTTTTTTCGATGACGACTTCAGCTCCCGGCCTTCCAAGCTCAGGTCGACAAACATCAGCTTCAAGCGACAATTCTCGTCTTCAAGATCTTTTATCTTATTGATATCAGCGTCTTCTATCACACCATATTTCGCCTTCTAGTTAAAGTAGCTGGCTTCAGATATAGCGCCTCACAGCGGACATCCTTTACGGTTCGCCTCGCTTCGACGGACTTCAGAACGGCGATAATCTGGTGTTCAGTGAATCGGATTTTACGCATAGCGATCTCCCCAGGGTGAATCGCCACAGATAATCTAGACACTTCCGAGCCGCTGATAATATTGTTTTTCGTATTCAGTTGGTGGCATATGA
>NZ_WLVC01000112.1:0-2464 GCF_016859735.1 Lelliottia sp. RWM.1
CATGATGTCCCTCTGGGATGCGCTCCGGATGAATATGATGATCTCATATCAGGAACTTGTTCGCACCTTCCCTAATCGTGGGGGCAGGTCAGTGGTAACTGTCAATTTTTTCATATTCTGTTAAGAATAAATTAATGTTTAAAAATTATGATAAATGAATGTCATCACAAACATGGCACGTCCTTTACAGGAATAAATCTCACCAATTATTATATTTTCGCCACAGAACCTGTCCGGGAAGGATAGTCTGTTTAGTATTAACTGTTGATGCTGTTATAAGGAGTTTCTGATGCAGGTAAACAAATTTACGGATGATATTGATATTAGTTCTCATGAGCGTTTCATCGCGGCCCGTAAAAGTACGTGGGTTAGTGTGCTTGTTAATTGTTTTCTGACATCCGGGCAGGTGATTACTGGTATATTTTCTGGATCTCAGGGACTTATCGCGGATGGTATTCATTCCCTGTCTGATTTAGTCTCAGACTTTGTTGTACTCATTGCAAACCATAAAAGTAAAAAAAATCCCGATGATGACCATCACTACGGTCATCATCGTTATGAAAATGGTGCATCATTAATTCTGGGGACAATTTTATTTATTGTTGGCATCGGCATGTTATGGTCAGCAGTAAATAAAATGAAACAACCAGATGATATTCCTCAGGTACATATTGTTGCTCTGTGGGTGGCTTTAGCCGCACTGGTTATCAAAGAGCTTCTTTTTCGCTATATGCTTGCCGTAGCAACCCGAGTAAAATCCACTATGCTGGTCGCTAATGCCTGGCATGCACGCTCTGATGCCGCTTCGTCTTTGGTTGTGGCTATTGGTATTATTGGGAACTTATCAGGTTTTAAATTACTCGACCCAGTTGCTGCAATGGTTGTCGGACTGATTGTAACCAGAATGGGATATTCATTTATGTCAGATTCGCTTCATGACTTGATGGACAGATCCGTGGATATTGAAACTGAAAATAAAATAAAAACCACATTATTGTCAACGCCTGGAGTTGAAGGTATCCATGATCTCAAAACCCGTAAAATGGGAGATCTTGTTGTTGTTGATGTTCATCTGGAAATTAATGGTAATTTATCAGTGAAAGTAGGGCATGACATTGCTGTTTTAGCCAGGAAATCAGTTTTAGATAATCATCATGTATTAAATGTCATGACGCATGTTGACCCTTTTTTTAAGGAGGTAAGTGGCCTTGATTATGGAAGTGTAAATAATCATAAACAATAATTTTAATGCTGATTTTCTTCGGGGAAATTGGCAAATAATTATTTTCTTTGCTCAATGTTACGTCTTCGGATTGTGATTTTTTTAAATGATAGTAAACAATGTGGGGTTATTATGAGAAAAATTATGCATAGTGTTATAATAGGAACAGCCCTTGTTTTATCTACCAGTGTAATAGCTGGTTCTGACGGTGTTGAACATGCCATGAAGATGATGAATAAAAGCTACCGCGCAGCACTTAAGGAGGAGGACGTTACATCTTTCAGGAAAGATATGCAGGATCTGAAATCAACAGCAGAGTCCATCTTGAACGGCCCGGTAGAGGGGTATGACAGGGAAACGTATGTTGCAGGTATGTCACTTCTGATTGATGAGGTAACTGCTGTTGAAAGTACCGCTGAAAAGGAAGGTCTTGACGCTGGGAAAATTGCAGCACAGAAACTGGGCAGTATGATGAGAAAATACCATAATAAACTTGGCGTTGACTGAACCGGGAACTATCAGGAGAAAGTAGATATGCTGGAAAGATATCCCGGAACTGACATGATATAGCTGCTTGTATTAGAATGGATAGTTATGCCCTGGTGAAGAAATTATAATACGTTATCTTATCTGCTCAGTACATATAAAAATGTTGGGGTCGCAAACATGCTTACCGATGCTACATTGCCTCAACATAAGCTAAGTCCTATTGATGTTGCACGGGGCGGATATACCCGCTTCGTGCTTCACTGAAACATACTGATGATCTCTTGGCTGGAAAAACACTTCTTCATGGTAATCTCTTCATATTACTGATGTGATGTACTATAGGTTTAGATACCATTCTCTGATTAAAGAGTATTGTTTAGTTCCGATAAGTTAAGGTTTCGTTAATAAAAAGGCATGTTGATTTGGTCAACCACCCCTAACAAAGTGGCTAAATTATGAATGAAAATTTACGTAATGCTCTCCCTCACAAAGACACACCATTTCTACGTGTGCTTCATATCATCTTAGCTGTATTGATTTTATTGCAGATTGTTAGTTCAAATCTTACCGAAAGCGATGCTCTCAGTGACTATACTCTCACAGGGTTCGTTACATGGTTCCATGTTATCACTGGATTATCACTGATTGTTCTTGGGTTAATCATGCTTGCATGGATGCTAAGGAAGGTGCGAACAAGTTCCTGATATGAGATCATCATATTCATCCGGAGCGCATCCCAGAGGGACATCATGA
>NZ_WLVC01000113.1:0-2136 GCF_016859735.1 Lelliottia sp. RWM.1
CCTGCCAGTAATAGTGCGTGAATGAAGCGCATGGTGATCCCTTGAGATGGAAATTATCTTTGTACGCCCGTCTAACGCTTGAGCCAAGCGGCGCGAGCCATGCGAGCGTCCGGCTTAGGCGAATTGTTAGACGTATGCGGATTCAGTGAACAACATATTGACGTGCTAACTTTGCTACAGAAGCAATTAATAACGCCCTTTCCTCGCCTTGCAATTCAGGTGCATTGGTATATACAGAAAGAACATATTTTTTTCCGGCAGTGGTTATAAAAAACGCCACATCGTTACGGCCGCCATTCGCACACGAGCCTGTCTTGTCACCCGTTACCCATGAATCAGGCAAGCCAGCTCGAATGGTTTTGTCCCCGGTCTGATTGCCGATGAGTAATCGCCTTAGCTGCCCCTTGGATTTATATGTCAACGTGTCTCCAAAAATCAGCTTTGACACAGTCTGTGCCATGGACATGGGCGTTGTTGTATCTCTTTCATCGCCGGGCGTATTGGTGTTCAAAGTCGGTTCAATACGATCAAGGCGACTTACTTTATCACCCAGGCTACGGAAATACTTTGTCAATAAAGGTGGGCCGCCAACCTCTTTTAACAGCAGGTTAGCTGCGGCATTGTCGCTGAGTTGGAGGGCGGATTGAATTGCCTCAGTTACAGTCATATATCCAGTTGCCACATACCGTTTTGCGGCTGGGGCGTACTCTTCAAGGAACGCGGAATCGTAATGAAGCTTGCGCTCAGGATTCTCTTCCCCAGCGTCAATGCGACTCAGAACAAGAGCGGCCAACGGCAACTTGAAAGTTGAGCACATCGCGAACCTTTCATTCGCACGATACCCTTGAATCAGGTTGCCATTTTCACTAACTAGGGCCACTCCGATCTTGGCTTGATTGTGCGCCTCAAGATCTGAAATGGCATGTTCAAAGTCCGCCTGGGCAAAGGCTGGAATGACAAGGAACAGCAATAACGGGTAGAGCAGCAGTTTCATCTTGATCTCGATTTTCAAAATACTAGAGATTATAGGCTTACGTCTAACGCCTGAGTTAAGCCGCGGTGCGCAGTGGCAAGCGGCGTGCGAAGCTTAGCGTAGCACGCAAGCGCCGCCACGAAGCAACGTCGGCTTGAACGAATTGTTAGACGGGCGTCAACTATTTGTCCGTGCTCAGGATGAGTTGTGTAATAACTTGACCGACAGAGGCAACTAATTCGTCACGTTCTACGGCCGATAGTTTCGGGGCCGTTGTATACACCGCTACAGCGTAATCTCTCTCCTGGGCTTTAAAAAAACCAATGTCGTTCCGGCCCCCGTTGGCGCAGGTACCAGTTTTCTCTCCAACAACCCAATCTTTAGGAAAACCCGCTCGTAGTGTCGCGTCTCCCGTTTGGTTTCCGATCAGCCACCTCTCAATGGTGTGGGTCGAGGTGGACGTCAGTGCGCCGCCATAGAGGACTTTAGCCACAGTACGTGCCATAGCAATAGGCGTAGTTGTATCTCTGAGGTCGCCAGGTGTGTTGTCGCTCATCTCCGGCTCTTTCCGGTCTAGCCGACTCACAGAGTCGCCAATTTTACGAAAATACTGCGTCATTGCAGCAGGTCCGCCAATTTCTCTCAGTAAGAGGTTAGTAGCCCCATTGTCGCTAAGCTGCACCGCAGCTTGCGCTGCCTCGAGAACCGTCATGTGTCCCGATGCTAGAAACCGCTCCGTGGCAGGAGACCATTCGACGATCATGTCCGGCCCATATGAAAGTTTTCGATCCCCCCGCTCGGTGCCTGAGTCAATTCTTTCAAAGACCAGCGCGGCTAGCGGAAACTTGAACGTTGAGCACATTGCAAAACGCTGCGCCATTCGGTGGCCCGCGACGATCTCTCCTTGGGGATCGACGATCGCAACACCGATCTGAGCTGCTTTTTCGCGCTCTAGCTTCTCAAGATCGGTCTTGAAGGTTAATTTTTCCGACGCATATGCAGAGTGAGCGATCCCTGCCAGTAATAGTGCGTGAATGAAGCGCATGGTGATCCCTTGAGATGGAAATTATCTTTGTACGCCCGTCTAACGTTTGACATGAGGGGCGGCCAAGGGCGCCAGCCCTTGGACGTCCCCCTCGATGGAAGGGTTAGGCATCACTGCG
>NZ_WLVC01000114.1:0-2075 GCF_016859735.1 Lelliottia sp. RWM.1
TACTGACTGGCGAATATCTTTGGCCCAAGGAACCGAAAGCTTAGGGTGTCATTTCGCCCTCAGCCGGAACCGACCCCGGAAATGCCTTGCCTGCAGTTTCATCACAAAACTGCAGCAGAAACCTCATAACAGCCACTCACCGGCGCGGCGATCGCGGACGTGACCAGGTAAATTCGGCCTGCTGCCGTTCTTCCTCACGTAGAGCGCGCTGCCGGTCGGCGTGCCGCTGCGACTCAATCTGCGCTCTTGCCCGGTTGAGCACGATATGTCGGTTCGGCTGGTTGAGTTTCTTGCCGGAAGCACGCTCTGCAGCTGCAACAGCATCATCAAGAAATTGCTTCTCTGCCGGCGTCAGATTGGTCAGTCGCGTCATGTAGGTCTCCTGTTCAGCATCACGCTGGCCAGTCTGCCAGACAAGGTGGAAGCAATGAAGCAGCGGCGGAATGTCAGAACCATCAGAAACGGTGAACGGGAGCGGATTTTAATCAGGTGCCGTGAAGCGTTGGGCAAGCCGTCAGGCGCGCCAGTGGTCCTGGCGGGTTTCGGGGCGCAGCCCTGAACCAGTCACGTAGCGCTAGCGGAGTGTATACTGGCTTAATATGTTGGCACGGATGCGGATGTCAGTGAAGTGCTTCATGTAGCAGGAGAAAAAGGCGGCACCGGCGCGTCAGCAGAACATGTAGTAACGGGAGATGTGCCGCTTCCTCGCTCACTGACTCGCTGCGCTCGGTCGTTCGGCTGCGGCGAGCGGTACCGGCTTACGGGTGAGGTGGAAATTTCCTGGTGGATGCCAGGAAGGAACTTAACAGGGAAACGATGAGGCTGCGGCGAAGCCGTTTTTCCATAGGCTCCGCCCCCCTGACAAGCATCACGAAATCTGACGCTCAAATCAGTGGCGGCGAAACCCGACAGGACTATAAAGATCCCAAGGGTTTCCCCCTGGTAGCTCCCTCGTGCGCTCTCCTGTTCCTGCCTTTCGGTTTACCGGTGTCATTCCGCTGTTATGGCCGCGGTTTCTCATTCCACGCCTGACACTCAGTTCCGGGTAGGCAGTTCGCTCCAAGCTGGACTGTATGCACGAACCCCCCGTTCAGTCCGACTGCTGCGCCTTATCCGGTAACTATCGTCTTGAGTCCAACCCGGAAAGACATGCAAAAGCGCCACTGGCAGCAGCCACTGGTAACTGATTTAGAGGAGTTAGTCTTGAAGTTATGCGCCGGTTAAGGCTAAACTGAAAGGACAAGTTTTGGTGACTGCGCTCCTCCAAGCCAGTTACCTCGGTTCAAAGAGTTAGTAGCTCAGAGAACCTTCGAAAAACCGCCTTGCAGGGCGGTTTTTTCGTTTCCAGAGCAAGAGATTACGACGCTACAGAAAGGATCTCAAGAAGATCCTTCACCATAATGGAAATCTATCCCACCCGAGCATATAGGATGCATATCGTTATAAAACATTGGATATTATGCATCCCAACTAAAAATAAGCTCGAGGATAAAAAATGAGTTCAATGGTTTACTGCCGAGGATGCGGCAAGGAAATACACGAAACAGCAAAGTCATGCCCACACTGCGGAGCCACAAACGCCTCTTCAGGTTCAGGTGAAAAAAGTAGAATCGCAGCCGCGCTATTAGCATTCTTCCTTGGTGGATTTGGCGCACATAAATTTTACTTAGGTAAAATAGGACAGGGATTCCTGTATCTAATTTTTTGCTGGACATTCATACCCGCGATCATCGCGTTTATTGAGTTTATTATTTATCTATGCGATTCCGATGAAAAATTCGCAAGAAAATATGGCTAACTCATAGCAAAAAAGCCCTGCGGGGCTTTTTTTGTACCAGTCTGTGAGGCACATTTACCATAACATCCCTTATCGGTACCGCCTAAGACGCTCTCAGCGCGTTTCTGCGGCCTCATGCCGATTTCCGGCACCTTTCCCCGGGGAAAACCCCGAAAAACGTTCCTGATGATTTCTGCGCGTCTGCATGGCTATGCACGGAAAGGGGTCGGTTCCGGCTGAGGGCGAAATGACACCCTAAGCGTTAGCTCTGTGTCGTTGCACGATGTCAGCGACGGTA
>NZ_WLVC01000115.1:0-1957 GCF_016859735.1 Lelliottia sp. RWM.1
ACTGACTGGCGAATATCTTTGGCCCAAGGAACCGAAAGCTTAGGGTGTCATTTCGCCCTCAGCCGGAACCGACCCCTAAAGGGTTTTACTGTCATCTGAACTTTCAAAAACCGCGATTTTTTCAATGTCAGCAGCAGAGATAAAAGCACCTTCAACTAGAATTCGGTTGGAATTACTTGCGTAAGGAACCAAGATATCTTCCAGCGCTTCGTCTTTTGTGCAATCAAGTTGCATGTAGTGCTTTGTTTTTTCTTTCGCTTTAGATGGAGACTTCTTCATACTTACAATTACGTGCACGTAACTCATGGGAACCTCTGTTAATTAGTATTTCAGGGTCGTCGGCGATGCACTAAAGACCATCACGCGTGATCATTAGATATGGCTCAAACCTATAAAAAACAAGCCCGATTTACCATAACATCTGTTGCCCGCACCGCCTCAGAGGCTCTCAGGGCGTTTCTCCGCCCTAATACGCAAAAGAACACGTATGACCTCCTGAAAAACGTTCAGAAACGCTCTGGTGATTTTTGAGCGCATGAATCGTTATGCACGCGGGTGAATCGCAGGTGATTTCGCAGCGTCAGCACCACTAAACCGCCAAAATCCGCAATCAGCGGCGCGGCGCGCGCGGACGTGACCAGGCAAAATCGGACTGCTGCCGCTCATCCTCACGTAATGCACGCTGGCGGTCGGCGTAACGCTGCGACTCAATCTGCGCACGCGCTCTGTTCAGAACGATGTGCCGGTTAGGCTGATTGAGCTTCTTCCCGGCCGCACGTTCGGCAGCGGCTATAGCGTCGTCGATAAACTTTTTCTCAGCGGGGGTCAGGTTTGTAAGTCTCGTCATGTTTATCTCCGTATGAGAATAGTCCCAGCAGTCTGCCAGACACAGTAGGAACGATGAAGCGTAAGCGACGGTGAAAGGCAGTCAGAAACGGTGAACGGGAGCGGATTTTAATCCGGTGCCGTGAGGCGTTGGACAAGCCGCAGGCGCGTCAGTGGATTTAGCGGGTTTCGGGGCGCAGCCCTGAACCAGTCACGTAGCGCTAGCGGAGTGTATACTGGCTTAATATGGTAAATCGGAGTGGGAATTCAGGGAGGTGCTTCGTGTATGTGGCAAGGGGAAAATGCGGCTGCAGGGCGTAAGTGCAGAATGCAGGTAATGATGAAATGACGCCTCCTCGCTCACTCGGTCGCTACGCTCCTGCCGTGAGACTGCGGCGGGCGTTCCTGAAGTTTTGAAGGGATGTTTTTGATTCTCGGGCGCTAAATGTACAAAAGCCCCGTGACAGAATCACAGGGCTTCGGTACTCTAATTCTTCGCAGATGCCTGCCAGGAATAGACGTCAGAAATCAAATCCTAGCAGGGCTGGCTAGCCTTGTCACTACCAGCTTAATACCATTCAACGACATTAAATCCACATCTGCACCTCAGACGCTCAGGTCTACGCCCCGGACTCCGGCAGGATAAACAGGCAATTGGTGGATACGTAACTTAACCGCGAAAGAGTTAGGCTCTACCCCGTCTCGCAGTACGATAACTGGCACCTGATAAAAGAGCATCTGAGGCAGCAGCAAGCGGAACAGTGTGATTACGAACGTCGAACACTGAGCCCACAAAATCAAACCTTTTGCAGGGTGAGACACACAAGGAAAGAGCTTGACGAAGGTCGCTACGCTCCCCGTGATTTTATATACCCACCACGGGGGCATTAGGCAGCCTATTGCCTTTTCATGGCCTCCCGCAGGATTTGGGAAGTGATGTCAGTAGCCTGATTATGGATAGCTGCATACATTGTTGTGCCAAAGAAACCGATCACTCCCTGTGAAGCCATTCGCGCAGATCGGGCTTCGCTTTCAGCCGACTCTTTTTCATAAAGGGGGTCGGTTCCGGCTGAGGGCGAAATGACACCCTAAGCGTTAGCTCTGTGTCGTTGCACGATGTCAGCGACGGTAT
>NZ_WLVC01000116.1:0-1868 GCF_016859735.1 Lelliottia sp. RWM.1
GCACGAACCCCCCGTTCAGTCCGACTGCTGCGCCTTATCCGGTAACTATCGTCTTGAGTCCAACCCGGAAAGACACGCCAAAGCGCCACTGGCAGCAGCCACTGGTAACAGGATTAGCAGAGCGAGTTAATGTAGGTGATGCTACAGAGTTCTTGAAGTGGTGGCCTAACTACGGCTACACTGGAAGGACAGTATTTGGTATCTGCGCTCTGCTGAAGCCAGTTACCTGGTTAAGCAGTTCCCCAACTGACTTAACCTTCGAAAAACCACCTCCCCAGGTGGTTTTTTCGTTTTCAGAGCAAGAGATTACGACGAGACTGAATGAATCTCAAGATTTCATTTAGCCTGCCACCCGATCATTCAAAGTTTTGGCGTTGACCTGCTCCCCGTGATTTGTTACATACCCACCACAGGGCATTATTTTTTTTTGATGATATGTACAAAATCAGTGGTTAGGAATAATCTTAGCCGCCTTAACAAACACATACAAAAACAGCGGTTATGTTTCATCTCACCACAATAAGTAACGACAGTATCATGCTAAAAAAAGATGATATTATCTTTATGAAATCATAACAGGCTGTTTTTATTAAATTAATCAGGCATTTATGGACTGGATTTTACTTACTATCGCCATTGCTCTACTTGTTGTAGCTGTCTACTCAGGAATCTCATACTACAAAGAAAAAAAAACAATCAGTCGTACATTTAGGCGATAGCGCCCTATTTACCATAATCCCTTCTTACGCGCACCGCGAAAACGGCCTCAGGGCGTTTCTGCGCCTTCAGCCACAAAAGAGCACGTCTTACCCCCAGAAAACCGCCCGGAATCGCTCTGGTGAGTTTTACGGGGGTGAATGACTATGCACCGTAGTGAATACCACGCTGTTTCGCCCTGAACTCCCCACGAAACCGACGAAAGTGGCAATCAGCGACGCGGCGCCCGCGGACGCGACCAGGTAAATTCCGCCTGCTGCCGCTCCTCCTCACGCGCAGATCGCTGCCGTTCTGCCTGGCGCTGCGATTCGATCTGTGCACGAGCCCTGTTAAGGACAATGTGCCTGTTGGGCTGATTCAGCTTCTTGCCTGACGCTCTCTCAGCGGCGGCAACAGCATCGTCGAGAAATCTTTTCTCGGCGGGCGTCAGGTTTATCAGTCGTTTCATGGCGATCTCCGGTCAGAATAACTCTGCACAGTCTGCCAGACACGGCGAACCTCATGAAGAACCTGCAGCCGGGAACAGCCCTGAGAAACGGTGAACGGGAACGGATTTTAATCCGGTGCCGTGAAGCGTTGGCGGGGTATCGGGGCGCAGCCCTGAGATATCGTTTTGGTGCCGGCATCGTGATGGCGGTACTCCAAAAACACATCTTGTCCCGCTTTCAGTTTCTGAATTTGCGGGTTCCGGGCGCAGCGCCGGACCAGTCACGTAGCGCTAGCGGAGTGTATACTGGCTTAGTATGTTGGCATGAGTGCGATAATCAGGAAAGCGCCTTATGCGGCAGAAGAAAAATGCTGCAGCAGAGCGTAAGCAGAATATGCGATACAGAAGATATTCCGCTTCCTCGCTCACTGACTCGCTGCGCTCGGTCGTTCGGCTGCGGCGAGCGGTGCCGGCTTACGGGCGGGGCGGAAATTTCCAGGAAGATACCAGGAAGAAACTTAACAGGGAAGCGATGAGGCCGCGGCGAAGCCGTTTTTCCATAGGCTCCGCCCCCCTGACAAGCATCACAAAATCTGACGCTCAAATCAGTGGCGGCGAAACCCGACAGGACTATAAAGATCCCAGGCGTTTCCCCCTGGTAGCTCCCTCGTGCGCTCTCCTGTTCCTGCCTTTCGGTTTACCGGTGTCATTCCGCTGTTATGGC
>NZ_WLVC01000117.1:0-1868 GCF_016859735.1 Lelliottia sp. RWM.1
CGCAGTGATGCCTAACCCTTCCATCGAGGGGGACGTCCAAGGGCTGGCGCCCTTGGCCGCCCCTCATGTCAAACGTTGGGCGAACCCGGAGCCTCATTAATTGTTAGCCGTTAAAATTAAGCCCTTTACCAAACCAATACTTATTATGAAAAACACAATACATATCAACTTCGCTATTTTTTTAATAATTGCAAATATTATCTACAGCAGCGCCAGTGCATCAACAGATATCTCTACTGTTGCATCTCCATTATTTGAAGGAACTGAAGGTTGTTTTTTACTTTACGATGCATCCACAAACGCTGAAATTGCTCAATTCAATAAAGCAAAGTGTGCAACGCAAATGGCACCAGATTCAACTTTCAAGATCGCATTATCACTTATGGCATTTGATGCGGAAATAATAGATCAGAAAACCATATTCAAATGGGATAAAACCCCCAAAGGAATGGAGATCTGGAACAGCAATCATACACCAAAGACGTGGATGCAATTTTCTGTTGTTTGGGTTTCGCAAGAAATAACCCAAAAAATTGGATTAAATAAAATCAAGAATTATCTCAAAGATTTTGATTATGGAAATCAAGACTTCTCTGGAGATAAAGAAAGAAACAACGGATTAACAGAAGCATGGCTCGAAAGTAGCTTAAAAATTTCACCAGAAGAACAAATTCAATTCCTGCGTAAAATTATTAATCACAATCTCCCAGTTAAAAACTCAGCCATAGAAAACACCATAGAGAACATGTATCTACAAGATCTGGATAATAGTACAAAACTGTATGGGAAAACTGGTGCAGGATTCACAGCAAATAGAACCTTACAAAACGGATGGTTTGAAGGGTTTATTATAAGCAAATCAGGACATAAATATGTTTTTGTGTCCGCACTTACAGGAAACTTGGGGTCGAATTTAACATCAAGCATAAAAGCCAAGAAAAATGCGATCACCATTCTAAACACACTAAATTTATAAAAAATCTAATGGCAAAATCGCCCAACCCTTCAATCAAGTCGGGACGGCCAAAAGCAAGCTTTTGGCTCCCCTCGCTGGCGCTCGGCGCCCCTTATTTCAAACGTTAGACGGCAAAGTCACAGACCGCGGGATCTCTTATGACCAACTACTTTGATAGCCCCTTCAAAGGCAAGCTGCTTTCTGAGCAAGTGAAGAACCCCAATATCAAAGTTGGGCGGTACAGCTATTACTCTGGCTACTATCATGGGCACTCATTCGATGACTGCGCACGGTATCTGTTTCCGGACCGTGATGACGTTGATAAGTTGATCATCGGTAGTTTCTGCTCTATCGGGAGTGGGGCTTCCTTTATCATGGCTGGCAATCAGGGGCATCGGTACGACTGGGCATCATCTTTCCCGTTCTTTTATATGCAGGAAGAACCTGCATTCTCAAGCGCACTCGATGCCTTCCAAAAAGCAGGTAATACTGTCATTGGCAATGACGTTTGGATCGGCTCTGAGGCAATGGTCATGCCCGGAATCAAGATCGGGCACGGTGCGGTGATAGGCAGCCGCTCGTTGGTGACAAAAGATGTGGAGCCTTACGCTATCGTTGGCGGCAATCCCGCTAAGAAGATTAAGAAACGCTTCACCGATGAGGAAATTTCATTGCTTCTGGAGATGGAGTGGTGGAATTGGTCACTGGAGAAGATCAAAGCGGCAATGCCCATGCTGTGCTCGTCTAATATTGTTGGCCTGCACAAGTATTGGCTCGAGTTTGCCGTCTAACAATTCAATCAAGCCGATGCCGCTTCGCGGCACGGCTTATTTCAGGCGTTAGATGCACTAAGCACATAATTGCTCACAGCCAAACTATCAGGTCAAGTCTGCTTTTATTATTTTTAAGCGTG
>NZ_WLVC01000118.1:0-1859 GCF_016859735.1 Lelliottia sp. RWM.1
AGGGGTCGTTTGCGGGAGAGGGCGAAATCCTACGCTAAGGCTTTGGCCAACGATATTCTCCGGTAAGATTGATGTGTTCCCAGGGGATAGGAGAAGTCGCTTGATATCTAGTATGACGTCTGTCGCACCTGCTTGATCGCGGCCGCGATAGCTAGATCGCGTTGCTCCTCTTCTCCATCCGCGTTCCAAGCTGCGGAAAGGCACCCATAAGCGTACGCCTGGTCGAGCAGGCGACGCGGATCGACGTCCAGCGCACGAGAGAATGCGTCCGCCATCTGTGCAATGCGTCTAGGATCGAGACAAAGGTCGTCTCTGTCAGCCGGATCGTAGAACATATTGGCGGCGCCAAAGCCCACTTCACCGACCAGACCGACGGGATCTATCACCAGCCAGCCGCGACTGGAGAACATGATGTTTTCATGATGCAGATCGCCATGTAGCCCACGCAGTTCCGAGGCATTGCTCATCATTTGATCGGCTATAATCGCCGCGTGGACGTAGTCAGTTTGACAACCTGCGTTTTGATCATCGCGCGCCCGCTGAAACAAAGCTGCAAAGCGATCCCGGATCGGGAGAAGGGCAGAAGGCAGGGGTTCCTCAGATGCGGCATACAGCTTCGCCATTAGTTCCGCTGCAATTTCGGTCGCCTGGTAGTCGCCGTGCTCGGCAACGATGTGAGAGAGCATTCGCTCCCCGGCATATTCGAGCAACATCAGATTGTTCTCACGACCGAGCAACCGGACTGCTCCCCTCCCATTGCGCCATACCAGATAGTCGGCCCCGCGCAGTTCATCAGCAATGTCTTCTATAGGTTTCAATCCCTTGACGATTGCAGGAGTCCCGTCTGGCAATGAAACTTTCCAAACGAGGCTGGAAAAGGTGTCCGCAATGAGAACAGGTTGCGAAACGTGCCAATGAGCAGGAAAAACAGGCGGCATGAACATCAACCCCAAGTCAGAGGGTCCAATCGCAGATAGAAGGCAAGGCGTTCGCGGTCGGGGGCTTCGATCCCCAATACATTGAATAGGACAGCGAAGGCGCGCTCTGCTTCATCTGGCGCTGCCCAGTTCTCTTCGGCGTTAGCAATCATGAGTGCCAAATCGGCATAGCGATCTGCTGTTCCGAGCCGCCCAAGGTCGATCAGACCCGTGCATTGAAGAGTTTTAGGGTCCACCATGAAGTTCGGCATGCAGGGATCACCATGGCAAACAACCATATCGGTGCGCTCTTGGTCGAGCCGCACCGGTAGCTCTCGTTCGACACGAGCCAAAAGATCGAGCTGCGGCGTACTCTTGTCCTCGTCCGGTAAGAAGTCGGGATTGACGGCATTGCGGGACACCACATCAACGGCGCGTCCGAACATTCGCGACAGCCTGCGCTCAAACGGACATTGATCAACCGATAGGCTGTGAACAGCGCCAAGTTGCTGCCCCATTGACGGCCACGCTTTGAGCAAATCCGCTCCAGACAGATCAGCCGCCGGTACTCCCGGAATTGCCGTTATCACCAAGCATGCACCCTCCTGTTCCTCCTGCCAGTTGATCACCTCGGGGCAAGCCACACCTCGACCTTTGAGCCAAATGAGGCGGTCACGCTCTCCAGCGAGCTCACCGCGGCGGGAAGCAGGTGCGATTTTCGCGAAGGCATGCCCGTCACCACGTCGAAAAACAAAATCACCAGATTCTCCGCCTCTGACAGGCAACCAGTCAGAATGCGATTCACCAAAAAAAATATTAGTTCGATTCAATGGAGGTTCCTTCAGTTTTCTGATGAAGCGCGGAGGTGGCTCAACCTGCGAAAAGAAACGAGTTGCTACGTAAGTCCGAGAACATGCTTTCCATGGTCTCTGAGCTCGCCTT
>NZ_WLVC01000119.1:0-1840 GCF_016859735.1 Lelliottia sp. RWM.1
ATGATGTCCCTCTGGGATGCGCTCCGGATGAATATGATGATCTCATATCAGGAACTTGTTCGCACCTTCCTTAGCTCTGATAGCTTCTGGTTGAATTTCTGTAAATTCAGTTATTGTGTGAATCACTGTAGTTTATCTCCTGCTGAGTGAGTGAAATATCTTTAGACTGTGATTAAAAATACCTGAAAAATGTTTTCTGTCAACATATGGGTGTTTTTGTAACTCACTGATTTTTAAATAAATCAACACTATTCAACGCTGTTTTAATTCCTGCTTGTTCTAAGATCCATGTCTCAATTTTTTCGTGCCATTTTCGGAGCAAGTCCAGCGGACGGCGGCGATAGTGTTTTTCAGCAAGAGCACTAGGTTTATGGCCCATAATTTGCGCAACAATGCCTGTTGGTACTTCGACCCATTCAGCGAGGGTCCCGAAACTACGGCGTAATCCATGCAAACTGATATGTGGTAACTCAGCGCGGCTTAACGCTCGATTGTGTGCTGAACGAGGTTCAATAATTTTGCCGCTTTTGCTGTTACTCCTGAAAACCCAACCCTCCTTATTTACGTCAGAATTTGGGAATTGCGCTAGCGCACTTAACAGCTCAGAAACATAAGGAGTGAGAGGGATGATACGTTCGCCTTCGATCTTGTCTTTAATCCTCATGCTTGACCATTTGAAATCTACGTCAGACCACCGAAGTGACGCAATTTCTTCACGCCGTGCACCAGTGAGCAAAAGTACTTGGAGATATGCCGATGCAATGGGATTGTTGAGGTTACGCACGGCACTGAACCAGCTTTTTAGCTGTTCTTTTTGTAAGCAATCATCGGCTTTGCTCGCTGACACGGGAACCATTTTTCTTACGTTGTAATCTTGTGCCAGATCGCCAGGAATGATTCCTTGATATTTTTTCTGATAATTACTCCATTTAATGAAAGCACGTAGTAGGCGATAAGCGTGAGCAGTGACGGTAGGTCTATTTTGCCTTTCTGTACTAAGCCACGCAGCTATGTACTCTGGGGTTAGCTCTGATAACGGTAGGTCGAGCAAGTTAGCTAATGGTCCAGCCGAGGTCGGGCCCTGACCTCTTTTTTTACTTTCGCCTCCACGGTTGGACAAGTTAATGTGATCGGCAATGTATCGAGTAGAATATGGGCGTTTAGTTTTTGCGCTGATACCTGTTCTCAACTCTTGTAGGTAGTCTTCCCAGGCGACGGAGAAAGTCACTTTTGTTTTACGTGATTCAGCTTGCTGCGATTCTGCTTCTGCGATTTTTTCTGCCTTAGCAATACGTGGATCTATCCCGGTATCGATCAACGTTTGTAACCGCCTGGCTTCGGTCCTCGCATCATCAATCCTCCAGTCATTAATGTTGCCAATAGTCATGCGAAGGGTTCTCCCCGCATATACGCTTTGGAACACAAAGGCTTTGGCTCCACGAGTTGCCCGACATGCAAGGGTTGTTACATCTGCATCCCAAAGAAATGTTTGGTCTTTTCCTTCAGATAAAGCAAATTTTCGAATACGCTCGAAGGTGA
This sequence comes from Lelliottia sp. RWM.1, assembly GCF_016859735.1. Taxonomy (NCBI): domain Bacteria; kingdom Pseudomonadati; phylum Pseudomonadota; class Gammaproteobacteria; order Enterobacterales; family Enterobacteriaceae; genus Lelliottia; species Lelliottia sp. RWM.1. The sequence continues at coordinate 1,540 of NZ_WLVC01000119.1, forward strand.
GTTTTTGTCTTGGAAGTGCCACTTTAGAGCTCCAGATGAGAAATGTTACATCACCATAATGTAACGGATGGTGTAAGTAAATTAGGGAAATAAACATCAACACCTATCAATTTCAATCAATAGGTGATTGTTATAACTTCATGTTTTAAAATGAGTTAGTGGTTTTAAAGACAGATTTTTAAAGGGGTGGATATAGAATAACATCGCATTCGTAATGCGAAGGTCGTAGGTTCGACTCCTATTATCGGCACCATTCACTTCTATATTATTGATTTAGTTAGCATTAAATCCATTCAGAGTG
>NZ_WLVC01000011.1:0-108805 GCF_016859735.1 Lelliottia sp. RWM.1
CGCTTACCGCTCATGGGCACCTCTCTTTAAGTCATCTTAAATGACTCTGAGGTGTCTGTTAAACCCGTGGCGATTCAATACACATCATGCACGGATAAGAAACTGTAAGTCAGTGTCTGCCGCACGTAATGGCCACCACGCTGTAACAGAGGTACGCCTTTTCTTACTAACCCTCACCAAATGCGTATGAGCACTATTCCCTGAGGCTAGGCTCAGAGATAACCTCAAGAAAATAATAAAAACCAACTCTCCGGCGACCAAGATAGCAAGTGTGAGTTAAAGCATCCCCTCTTTTTTCTTGAGAGCTTCCGTCGCTTCATCACATTTGGACTGGAGATAGATTCGACGAGTTGAAATCTCGCTTGTTGGGCAGTTCGTCACAATACAATACCCTTCGATCCATGCCTGCTCTGTATCCTGTGCGAATAAATTTTGAAAGATACTTACCCAGTCACTGTTCGGCACGCCTTCAAGTTCGAAAAATTTCAACGCACCACTCCCACGCAGTGTTCTGTACTCATCCAACCCTAAAATTTTCAAGATAACGTCTCCTTATTATTTTGGAGAGTTATTACCACTTAACCAAGATTAATCCTACTTACCAAATTTAAGGGGGTTACTGCCGATTTGGTCGGGACTTCTTACTATTAGTTTCAGATGAAAGGTGTTACCGAGTTTTTCGTGCCCTGCCTGTAGCACCAGTTACAATAACTTAACGATATTCCTACTATTTTTAGCGGTGTTATTGTAATCTCACAAACCATTTTCGCGGATTAAGCTGTGCCGTCAGAGAATAACAATTAACTTTTAATTTGCATTAAGACAAAGCAATCATGGATAAATTAAAAATCAGCGGCAAAATATCAATCACCTATCAGTATTCAAAATCATCGCCGCTGTACCTGGTTAGTCTGTTCGACACGTCTACAGGCAACTATCTTTCGTCAATTATGTCGAACAATAAAGAGTCAGTTATTTTGCAAATCAAGGAATATGCGCACCTCAGCGAGCATGAGTTGACCCAACTACGTAAGGCGATCATTTAATATCACACTCAGTTTACCCTGACTCGTTCAATCAGATGTCGTTTGGCGCTGTTGCTCAATGTCACGAACACCAGCCAGTTGGTTATTCGCTTTTTCGATAGCTGCCAGCAGTGGCTTTATCCAGAGAACAGCCTGGCAATATGTCAGCCCGCTGGTGGAAGTGGCGCTATCACTGGCTGCGTCAGCGTTCCCGGTATCGGGGTGCATTGCGCTGGAACGTAAACGGTGCGTGTAGTCGAGCAGCCCACCAGCGACATCAGCAGGAACAGGCAGATCACAGGTTTTTTCACGGCGGAGGATCTCCCGGTATTCGATGACAGTTTTATCGGTGCTGGCATCAATAAGTGAATTAAGACGGCTGGCGTTCTCTGCAACCTGGTTAAACCGGTTGAAGTTAAAAATCTGTGTGGCGATGACCTGTCCCTGCAAAGTGTTGTCATTGCGAAGAACGTTATTATCGCTCTTCGCAGCAGCAAGGTCTGATCGACTGTTTGCCAGCAGGATGCACAGCACTGCAACCACTGCAATGACGGACACCAGCAGTATCAGACGCCATGCAGATTTGATATCAGCCAGGGTAATCACGACAGAAACAGAGCACGCTCTGCCTCCCGCCGACGTGCAAGCCCATTCAGTACCTTGCCACCAGCTTTATTCCATTTCGGGAATTCATCAGCCGCATCAGCGTAATCACCTGAATTCAGTTTTTTCAGCAACGTGGATGTTGATAACGAACGAGCGCCGAGGTTGTAGGTGAATGACACCAGAGCGTCAAACTGGCCCTGAGTCAGCTTCACGCGCACCAGCTTCATCACGTCATTCTCGTAACTCACCAGGCCAGTCTTCAGCAGGCGTTCTGCAGTCTCCTGCTTAATGGTCATTCCGGCGCGTATCGTTTTACCGTCGACAGGCTGAGTCCAGCCATAACCAATGGTCCATACGCCGACACTGTCCTGGTACGCCGTTAATTTGCAGCCTTCGAACGCTTTGATCAGCTCAATACCTTTTTCACTGGTTTGCATCGCCACCTCCGAACCGGACATTGAATACGCGTGTTGCCACTGTACGAACCTGCTCTACACCGACGAAACCAAGAGCACCCCCGATTGCTATTGAAAGGCTTTGAGGAAGATTGAAGTATTCCAGAGCTGATACCGCAGTTAGCGTCATAGCTCCGCACATCAACCCCTCCAGCACCATTTTTTTCCAACCACCGCCACCGTAAGCAATTCGCAGTACTGCCATCACTATCGATAGCAGTACTGCACCCATCGGGGTGTCTCCACGACACCAGCTTTGGAGTAAATCGATAAACTCCGTCCAGGAGTGGGGATCGTTATGCATCTTCATGGTCTCTCACCTCGCTGAGTGCGGGTGGTATGTTGAAATAAAAAAACCACCCGGCTAAAGGTGGTTTTGGAGGTTCAGATAAAACGGGTGTTAAGGCTCTTGCTTTTGCCTGCTATCTTTTACTTTCATCAACAATTCTTCGATTGCCGCCGCTGTAGTAGTCAGCAACCTGTAATCTACAAGACTATAGTCCCTGCCCTCGTCTTTTTGCATCTCGGCTATCCTTAGCAGATACAGTGCTAGGTTATGATATTTATCAAGATTCATACCTCCTCCAGATGCAACCCATCCAAACACCCTGGTTACATATCTAAACTATTAGCACAAACATATGTAAGCGTCAAGTCACTGCCGCCTGTGATTCCAGTCCCGGGATCGCTAGCTTAGAGCTCCGTCTAATTTAGAAGGAGCTCTGTTTATGGAAAATGCTGCCAACTGGCGAACTGAATCGCGTACCGTCTATTCCAGTGACTTCAAACTTCGGATGGTCGAACTGGCTTCACGACCAGATGCCAACGTCGCACAACTGGCGCGGGAACATGGCGTTGATAATAATCTCATTTTTAAGTGGATACGCCTCTGGCAGAGAGAGGGGCGAATCTCTCGTCGAATGCCTGCAACTATCGTGGGGCCGGTGGTACCTCAATCTCTTCCGGCTTCTCCGACTCTGTTGTCCGTCGACGTTATCAACGACCCGTTGCCCGCAGCAGAGAATGACACTCTGTGTACGTTCTCCTCCGCTCACGCCAGCGCCACTTCCTGTCATGTTGAGTTCCGCCACGGCAAAATGACGCTGGAGAACCCGTCGTCAGAGTTGCTGACTGTGCTGATCCGCGAATTGACCGGGAGGACACCATGATATCCCTCCCGTCAGGCACCCGCATCTGGCTGGTCGCCGGGGCCACGGATATGCGTAAATCCTTCAACGGGCTGGGCGAACAGATACACCACGTTCTGGATGAGGATCCCTTCTCCGGCCATCTGTTTATCTTCCGGGGACGCCGTGGCGATACCGTGAAAATACTTTGGGCTGATGCTGATGGTCTGTGCCTGTTTATCAAACGCCTGGAAGAGGGACAGTTCGTCTGGCCTGCTGTACGCGACGGCAAAATCGCGATCACCCGCTCACAACTTGCCATGCTCCTTGATAAGCTGGACTGGCGCCAGCCAAAAATATCCCGCCTTAACTCACTGACAATGTTGTAAAAAAATCATAACCGCATTATAAAAGCGGTTATGAATCACGACTATCTCGCCCGTATCGCTGCGCTGGAAGACGCGCTTCGCCAGAAAGACAGTCAGCTCAGTCTCGTTGCAGAGACTGAGTCGTTCCTGCGTTCTGCACTGGCCCGCGCAGAAGAGAAAATAGAGAACGAAGAGCGCGAGATAGAGCATCTGCGGGCACAGATAGAAAAACTGCGTCGAATGTTGTTCGGTACCCGCTCCGAAAAACTTCGCCGACAGGTTGAAGAAGCCGAAGCCCTGCTGAAACAGCAGGAGCAGCAAAGCGATCGCTACAACGGACGGGAAGACGATCCGCAGGTACCTCGCCAGTTGCGTCAGTCCCGCCATCGTCGCCCGTTACCAGCACATCTTCCCCGCGAGATACATCGGCTGGATCCTGCGGAAACCAGCTGTCCGGAATGCGGCAGCGGTATGGCGTACCTCAGCGAAGTCAGCGTGGAGCAGCTGGAACTGGTCTCCAGCGCCCTGAAAGTGATCCGCACGGTCAGGGTGAAAAAGGCCTGCACCCGATGTGACTGTATCGTTGAAGCACCTGCGCCATCACGTCCCATCGATCGGGGTATCGCCGGGCCGGGTCTGCTGGCCCGCGTGTTAACGGCCAAATACTGCGAACACCTGCCGCTGTATCGCCAGTGCGAAATCTTTGCCCGTCAGGGCGTGGATCTGAGCCGGGCTCTGCTCTCCAACTGGGTGGATGCATGTTGCCGGTTAATGGCCCCGCTGGATGAGGCCCTTTACCACTACGTGATGGACTGCCACAAACTGCATACGGATGACACTCCGGTTCTGGTGCTTGCACCGGGCAGAAAGAAGACGAAAACCGGGCGTATCTGGACGTATGTACGTGACGACAGAAGCGCAGGTTCATCAGATCCGCCAGCGGCATGGTTCGCCTTCTCGCCAGACCGGCAGGGAAAACATCCTCAGCAACACCTTCGCCACTATCATGGTGTGCTGCAGGCGGATGCCTTCGCAGGCTACGATCGGTTGTTCAGTCCGGAACGTGAAGGAGGGCCGCTGACAGAAGCCGCATGTTGGGCCCATGCCCGCCGAAAAATCCATGATGTCTATATAAGCACTCACACAGCGACAGCGGAAGAAGCCCTGAAACGTATCGGTGAGCTGTACGCGATAGAAGAAGAAATACGCGGCCTCACGACAGAAGAGCGTCTGGCAGCCAGACAATCGCAAAGCAAACCACTGCTGGCATCGCTGCATGAATGGCTGGTAGAAAAAAATGAGACGCTGTCGAAAAAGTCCCGTCTGGGCGAAGCGTTCGCTTATGTCCTGAACCAGTGGGATGCGCTGTGCTACTACTGTGAAGATGGCCTGGCAGAGCCTGATAACAACGCTGCCGAACGAGCCCTTCGTGCCGTCTGTCTTGGGAAAAAGAATTTTATCTTCTTCGGCAGCGACCACGGTGGTGAGCGCGGAGCCCTGCTGTACGGACTGATCGGGACGTGCAGGCTGAATGGTATCGATCCGGAAGCCTACCTTCGCCATATCCTGAGCGTACTGCCGGAGTGGCCCAGCAACAAAGTGGCCGAACTGCTGCCATGGAACGTGGTTCTTACCGATAAATAACCGTCAATACGGCGCTCACTTAACGCTTACAAACATATAGTTTTTTAGACCTGGTAAAAGGGAAAAATCGAGGGATAAATTAATTCAAATCAATTTTCAAAAAAAAGCCCACTTCTGAAAGCGGGCTAATCAGTTGACTATCAATTAAGGTAATAGCAAGAACGATTAGCTGCCTTTCATATAAACGTATTGAGCGCGTTTACCAATTCAGGAAAACCATCAGGCAGTTAAGTTCGCCTCACGAATTGAGCATAGCACTGATTCAGAACACAGAACAAAAAAACTGTCGTTTAAGGCAGGTTCTCAACGGTAGAAATAATCATTTTTCTTTTAATCGTGGCGCCGAGTGCCTCTCGGTGAACTTTCCAGTCATGAAGTCCGCGATCTCGTTTTCGATTCTCATCAGAGAATATTGACTGTACGCCCCGCCGCACAGGGGGATTCGCCACCCGCATAATTTACATATTCAGGATTAACATCGTCAATACGCCAATATGTAGAGTTGATATTTTATTAACTTTTTAATGAATTATTAACTTCAAAAAGTTGTCATCGAAAACACTCTCGACTACATTTCGCACCAGTTTTCACTTCCACAGACAGAAACTGTGAAAACTGTTGAGCGGGGGATGCGATGTCGTCCCTCGCTTTTTTTTGCATTCAGCAACGGCAATTGAGTCGAACATTTAATCCCCCTCTTATTGCTGTGAGTCCTCTCAGAACGAGGGGAACGAAAAAGGCCACCACGCGGTGGCCTCATATTGGAGAATTAGACGGTGAGAAGCTGAGCTATTTATGAATTACCACTCAAGGCTTTCTTTGGAGGACTTCAGGTTTTCGATGTACATCATATTAATTGTTGAATAGTTGCACATATCCAAAGCCGAGTCGCAATAGTCACTGATCACTTGATCCATGATCCTTTTATCTTTTGCCTGCGTAGCTTGCTTGAACGCATCCAGATTTTCACGCTCCATCATGCGCAGAACCGTGTCCTGACACATGTCCAACTGGCTATCACAATAGTCTTTATGAACGCGCTCTTTGATGTATTCAATAACTTCGCTCTTTTGAGCTTCGGAGCCATCGAACTCCATTGGGTTGATAAATTTCGCAAAGGTGACAACGGGGAAAAAACACAACGCTGTGAAAAGAATCTTACGCACGATAAACCCTTACAAATGAGTTTTTATAGGGTTTAAATTTATCACTTACAACGAGGAAAGGAATTAATTTCATTAAAAAACCCGCACTTAGGCGGGCTTCTGTTTTGTTCTGTCGCTCTGTTAGCTTTAACGTCCCGAGCTTATCAGAATTTAAGCACTTTCCGCGCAATCATTCAAGTAAAACCTGTCGCCATTTGTGTCGAATGCATCACACATTGATCTGTATAGCGTCGATTCCGCAATACTTAGCCAAACATCAATACGACTCTCGCATGTTCTCAAACACCATTCAGGATGCTTTTCATTGAGATCCCTAGCCATGGCCTTTTTGCTCATCCGATAGACATACCGATCTTTAATCAGGTCATACAGTCGTTTATTGTCAGCACGTAAAAGCTCAGCGCTAAGCACTGAGTCAATCTTCAGAGCCTCTTCATCGGTGCAGAACGCCAGGCCGCTTTTGTTTTTCCCTTCAAGGATCTCTTTGAAGAATGTTTCCAGTTCAGGTTTGCTGATACCCGCTTTCTTCATGCGACGCAGCGCTTCATTGATTGCGGTCTTGGTGATTTTCCCGGATGCCAGCAGCTGGTTGAACATGTTTCCGCCTGAACCGCCGCCAATATACGACCAGCGGCCCCACATGCGGAGCTTACCCTGTACCCAGATGCTTTCGAGAGTGCGAAGGCGAACCATCTCGCCGGATTTACCAACTTCAGAAGGATTAATCATTTAGCGTTCTCCACTTACGCCAGAACGCCGAGCGCAAAGGCCCGGTCCAGCACTTTAATAATCATTTCCGGCTGCGAACCATACTTGCGCTCGAATGCCAGTCGGTCGTTATGAAGTTCGGTGTGATGCTTTCGGCATAACGGGATGGCGAAAATGTCATGGGATTTTGTAGCCATGCCCCCCTGCCCCCAGCCGATTAAGTGATGTGGATCATCTGAAGGCATCTGGCAGCATTCGCAGGGTTGCGTTTTTACCCAGGCCAGATAATCGGGATTCAGCCAGCGCAGGTGTTTAGGGCGTCGCATGAATGACTGGGGCGGCTCCGGATCAACCAGAACGCCCACCAGTGGTTCAGACATTGCTGGTGGCAGGCGAGATTCCGCCACTTTACTGGCGAGAATGCTGGTGGCCGCTACTGAAGGGGTGATATCGCTTTCGCGCCCATACTCCTTTTCCTTCGGCAACATGAGAACATCGCTGACAGCAGACTCAGGCAGTACATCTGTTACACCCTTGCGCAATGCCCACCAGCTCAGCTCTGCAAGCGATATCTCACGATATTTATCGATACCAAGTGCCAGCCGGACCATATCCAGAACCCAGTTGACCACGTTCTGACGGGCCAGACCCGCCAGCGCTTCAGTGTGCTGCTCACGCAACTGGTTATCACAATGACCGCAGAGCAGGATCGAACCTGGCTCATGACGCATAACAGTCATTTCGTGGTAATGGTAATCACTGTGTGCGTTCTGGCATTTCCCGCCACCGTAATTCAGTAAAAAGTAATCCAGACCGCTTAAGCCACCAGCAGCGTCGATCACCTTTTCGCTCAGGAAGAAAGAAAGCAGTGAACTCCGGTGGGCCAGAGGTTGTCTTGCATCAGGAACGAGCCCGGTAGCAAGATGCGACATGCTTTCAGGCTGGCGCTCAATCAATACCCTTCCTGAACTGAACAGGCTCATCAGTTCGCTGCCAGGCTTTAACAGGACAACGCCCAGTTCACGGGCCAGAACAGGTTTCAGCAGAGCGCGCATCATGCAATCTCCCTGATAATGATCTGCCCGGCCTCACCCCATAACTTTGTAATACGTGCATCCCAGATATGCGCATCATCTGCGTAAATGGCATCAGATAACGCTTTTACCAGGTTATCAAAGTCCGGTTTTGACTGATGGGGCTGGCCGTCAAACTGCAGTCGCTTCTTCTTGCTCCAGCTCTGCGGCATTGGAAGAATAAAAGTAATGTGGGAGTTTGATTCAGGTAGTTCGACACCCAGCAGGCGAACATGATCGCAGAACGCGCGATATCGCATAACCTCAGGCCGCTTCTTCCACTTATCAGCCCGCGTCATTCTGGGTTTGCCCACAGGCAAAATGTTATAAACCTTCACAATCACCTCCATGCCCGTGAGCGCAGGCTTTGCTGCGTTTTTGGGGGTGATGACTGCTCAGGCAACAATGCGCTTACTATCCAGAAACGAGGATCTACATCGAGGCTCTTTTCAACAGGGACGCCTTTTCCCTGGTAGCGTGCCACCAGATCGTTAGCTTCTTCCGTTGTTAGCCCGGTGTGAGTAAACCAGCCTTTTTTCATGCCGCCACCTTTCGGATCAACGGCAAAAGAAAATCGCTGGCCTTTTTACAGGTCAGTGAGAGGGAGTTTTGAATTGTGGTTTGTCTTGGTTTTTGCGCCATGGTATCTCTCCAGTGGCGCAGCAGGTATAGGGTGTTCAGGCCTATGACGGGAGTGTAACAGAGTTCTGCGAAACGCGAACACCCGCTTTTTCCAGCATCTGAGTAAATAGTGTTGGTGTTCCTACAATCTCATCATCCTGAAGTGGCATAAACGACACCTCGTCACCACGCCTGTACATCAGCGCTCGCTCACATTCAGGAAATGAGTGCAGTCGTGCAACGATGACCCCATCGTGACATCTGATGACTGCATAGCCCTTTTTTGGTAATTCTTCTTTTTGTTTCACCAATCCCCCTTACTACTCAGGAAAGTTTTTGCATGCTGTATCAGTAAAACCAGTCGTCTGCGCTTTCCCAGGTCTGCTGGAGGATTTCTTCAACCTTCTTTTTGGCCTCTTTCTCACCGCCGAAAACACTTAAGCCATCTGAACCAGTGCGGCGTATAACCAGCGAGCAGTCATCAAACTGTTCCTGGAGCCTTTTCAGTAATTCTTTTTCCAGTGCAGGGACAGCGCCCTTCGGAAGTTCTTTAGTACGATCAATGGTTAATTCGACTTTCATTATTGACTCCATTGCATAACTGTATATTTATACAGTATACCCATACAGTGGATTGATCAACGCTTTAAGAGCACATATTGTTAATTTTCTGTCAGTAATAGAAAAAGAAAACCCGCCGTAGCGGGTTGTATTTGCAATGTTTTATTACGCCGCTATTTGTTTCTGCTGACAAAACCCTGCCAGATTAACTGGCACTGATTTGCCGTCGCCGTATAGGCAGCAAACCCGCCGAAGCGTGCTGGTTTACTTCTTCGGGGTCTTTTCTCGCCATCGCTTCCAAAACCCATACTCCTGCCTGATATTGCTCTCGCAGGTGGTCCGCCCGTACTTAGTCGTCGGTGGGTCAGCAATTATGCTATCCAGAGATTCTCCGGCATCAAGACGTGCATAAATTTTGTAATCCGCTGCGTCCGGGTTCTTTGGTTCTGCATTTCCAACGCTCATAACACTCCCATTGCTCAATAATATCGGAATTTACTTCATATACTCGCCTAGCATAAAAATATGATCCTGTTACTGAAGTGATTATAGGTCAGGCTACAATGGATGTTCGGTGACACATTTCCGATAGATTAGCCCGCACCAGAGCTTCGGCGAACGGCGGCGGAACGGCGTTACCGCAGCGCGCCACCTGCTTATCCTTCGCGTACTTCGTGCCTGTATAATCCCGATCGATGATGTACCAATCCGGGAAGCCCTGGGCGCGGTACAGTTCATGCGGTTGCAGCATTCGCATGCCAATATCAACGATGCGGTAGGTGATGCCATCTATCTCCACCAGCCCATCGCAATCTGCGCTGCAGTATTTCCGCAGAAATTCCAGCGTCTGCTGCGCACGATGCTCATCGTACCCGCCAGCGGCAAGAGTTGTTTTTACTTCTCCTACATGCAGTCCACCAGCTGTTACCGTTGGCATTGGGTCATCAGTGCGCTGACCGTCACGGCAGGTTCCGCGCAATTTAACAAGATGGGACGCTACTACAGCGTGGTGATCGACAGTCGTTACTGAATGTGCTGGTTCGTCCAATCCCACCCCCGGCCCGGTATAGTTGCCACCGTAGTGCTTCGCCAGGAATGCGCTTACCGTTGCGAACTTGTTTCCCCCTGCGGTGACAGTTCCCAACGGGCTATCCAGTTTCAGCACACGCGGCTCCTGCCCTTCACGTTCGCCATAACCCATCTGGATGAGAGTTGGCGTCACCAGTTGCGATTTACCGCCGCCGCCAGCATTAATAGTGGCGCTCGGTTCGTCTACTCTGTGCCCTACACCAGAGCCAAACTGCCTTGCGATGAATGGAGCTAACTGTGCTTCAACCATGCCAAGCGCATGACCATTTCCACCCGGTCGCTTAGACGTGCCGGCAGTAATTGTCGGTACAGGCTCGGTAACTGGCTGCCCGGTTGCTCCCGTTCTGAATTTGGTCAGGTGTGGCACAGCAACTGCGTAACCATGCGTCTTCGTGATTGTCTGTAGCGGCTCATGCAGTGACTGACCACGGAAACAGTCATACTTCCCTTTCGTTGTTGTGTGGTTACATTTCACGATGAACGGCGTTGCGCTATTGATGACAAAGCGCTGAATGCCGCGAGCAATACGTTTCAGGGTGTTTTCTGCCAACGGCTTTTTGCGGTCGAATATTGACGGTGCAACGATTGACCAGTCAATACACTCGGCAGCGGTACGCCATGGAGCCAGCTTGCCAGCCAGGACCAACGGAGATTTCGGATCTGCATGTGTTGGTTCCGGCCACACAATCGGCTTCCCATCGCGGCGCATGACCATGAAGAAACGCTTTCTGATTGTCGGTGCGCCATAGTCGCAGGCGCGCAGTTCGCGATACTCAACGGTGTACCCCAGTCCTTTTACCAGTCGAGCAGCATCGTCGCTATCAAGCGAAATATTCAGAAACTCACAGCATTCAGCAAGCGCTGGATGTGATGCAGAAATACCTGTCGTCAACATTGCGACAAAGGCGTTAAAGGTCTCACCGATTCGCGTTGGGTCAGGACGCTGTTCAACAGGTTCCGGTGGCCCGATAAATTCATCAAGGAAACGATCAGCGTGACTGATAAATGGCATCTCACGTAATAATGGCCCCCACGTTTTGAACTCCTCCACGTTCTCCAGCTTCATGACGCGAGGTTCAACGTCCAGCCCCCAGCGCAATACCACCCAAGCCAGCGCACGGATCGCTTTCTCGACAGGTTTAGCGCCTTTAGCTTTAGAGAAGTGTCGGCAATCGGGAGAAAACCATGCCAGTGCCACCGGACGACCTGCAGTAGCTATCTTTGGTCGAACCTCATATACAGACTCGCAGTAATGCAACGTATCAGGGTGGTTTGTTGTATGCATTGCCACTGCATTCGGATCGTGGTTGATAGCAATATCAACACTACGGCCAGTAGCCATTTCAATGCCGGTACTGGCCCCACCACCACCAGCAAAATTATCAACAATGATTTCTCTCACTCGTGTTTCCCCATGGCATGTGCCAGCGAACAGGCAGCAGTAACCACAGCAGGTACTGGCATTCTTTCCAGCAGCATGCGGTTAATATGGTGTTTCAGTCGGCGCTGGTGGTGCGCCGGCAGATCACCGACGCTCTCAACCTGAGAAAAGACCACGCCAACTTCGGCAGGCCATACTGTTTCCTGAACATCCACCAGCAGCAGATTTTCCAGTTCAACGATACGTTTTGTGGCGTACTGCATTAGGGTGTCATGCTCAATATGTTCTGGTTCAGATCCACTTTTTACGAAGCTAATCCAGTGGGTTTTGTCGTTCTTACCAGTACGCTGTCCAATTGCAGGTTTCGCATCGGTGAGTGCCAAAATCTGGCTAACTGGTATCTGAGTTTCGTTCCATTTAAAGATGAGTACGCCGTGTGGCCGCAATACGCGAAACGCCTCTTTAAACCCGGCGCGAATATCTGCACGCCATGTTTTTTTATTAAGTCTTCCGTATTTCTTGCCCATCCATGCCGATTCACCGCGTTTCATTGCCACACGGATGTATTTTTCCGCCGTAGTGCGATGGATACCGAACATGGCGGCGATTTCTTTCGTCGTCGCGTGCCCATACTGTTTAACCAGCTCGATAATCCAGGTGATTATCAGGGCGCGTTCGTTGTGCGTTTTTGGTCTCGGCATCGTTACGCCCTCTTTGCCATGCGAAGACATTCGCTGCGACGTTTGGCAATGCGGGAAACTTCAACCGCAGTGCACGCTATTCCCAGCATGTCGGAGTAGACTGCAGCTGCACGACGCCAGAGCCCCTTTTCTTCCAGCGCTTTTGCCTTCGCTTCGGCAGCCTGCGTCAGTACCGGATCACTTTTCTCCACCATGCAGGGAAGAATCACGTCGGGAATAGGCGCACCATCCACGGCGGTGTAGATGAACTGGACGCTGTTACGGGAGCGCAGAATAACTCCCTCATCACTCAGTTCGCGTAATAACTTCCCTACAGTTGCACCTGACATATCCAGCGCTTCGGAAACATCGCCAACAGCGCAGTTCGGCTGGTAACGGACAAATACCGCCACCTGGTCTTTTTGGGTTAATGCTTTGGTCATTGGTCAATACTCGATTAGTTGATTAAACCTGCCGCTTTGCGGCGCTTGTACTCTTCCATCAGCAGCTGTGCCGGAGTTGGCCCTGCCGGATGCTGCGGTGCAGCCAGCTGGCGACGGATTGGTGGAACCGATAGCCCGTTGCTGACGTGCTTCGTCCATTTGGTTAACAGCTTCTCAGCCAGTTTTTTTAGTTCCCCCTCAGTCATCTGCCGCTCTACTCCCGTTCTGCGCATCTCGATGCAGATGTGATACAGAACTGGCTGCGGCCACGGATATTTGTCACTTCCGGAGTACCGATATGATTCGTTACGCCACCTGCGGTATTGCTCCATAACGTTCTCAGACTTCAGCCCAAACGGATTGGCCCCGCTTTCAGAAACCAGAGACACGAACTCTGCAAGATCAGGAGGCCAGGTGTTACCAACGGCGCAACGATCCATGCACTGCTGGCAGACCAGCTTGATCTGGGCTTCAGTCATCGAACCTATCTGAGCTATCCAGAGAGCCGTAGGTTCTGCCCCATTCTTCTGTGTCCAGCGGTTCGAGAATATTTCCCCCATGACCTGCCATAGCCTCCACGCTGTTTCCGCCGCTATCAATCCCGTTCCGACGTCGCCACTCTGCGTGTGCTGACTGAATTTGCTGAACAGCTCTGGATGCTGTTGGTTCTGGTCGAACTCCCGCATTGTCGTTACCTCCGGCGTCAGGTTTCTGTTTCGATCTCACCAGCACGATGTGCCTGGCAAACTTCTGCTCCCACTGGATTTGGGTGAAAACTTTCCCTTCTGAGTTCCAGTACGCGGCAAACTCAGCCAGTTCCGGGTCCAGATAGTCAGGGTCAGGGAGCTGTACACCCCACTGCGCAGCACGCTGGCGGAAATCACGGGACGGAAGCCAGTTGCTCGTCATCGTGAATTTACCGATCGGTTCTTCCAGCCCATCCAGATAGCGCGGAGGGGTCGGCTCAACTGGTGGAGCAACATCACCTGAGTTTTCATTCGCACCCGCGCTAAGAGAGGGGTTTAGATCTTCTCTTCTCTTCTCTTCTCTGGTCCGCTTTTTGTCCGCATCAGTTGCGGACGCTTTGCGGATATTTCGTTTCCTGTCTGCCTCCTGCGCCCGGCGTTTTGCAGACTGCCCGTTATGCTCTGCAAACCTTGGCATGCTTAGGCTTGAGGCTGTTTCTTCTAACCAGCCAACAGCGATTAACGCCTGGGCAAACCCTTCAAATCCGATCATGTCGTTAAGTGTTTTTGAGGAGTACCCCTCAAGCTCACCGTCAACTGAATGAGCGTCAAACAGACACCAAGTTGCATGTAGTGCGCCGACTACGCGCAATCTGTCCGCATCCAAAGCGGACGCAATGCGGACGACTTTTGGGTGTGTGTGCAAATCCGCACGCATCTTGATCCAGTCTCCAGCCATTACCGCTCTCCTGCCGTGGATGTATTAATGTTCATTGGTCAAAACTCGATTACAAAAACTGCGGCGCTACGGCGCTAATACTCGCCAGTAGTGGTCCCGCCGCATCTGCGGGTAGCATGTTGAATAATGCGATCGCCGCCTCGCGGATCTCTTTCTCAAGTTTTTGCAGGGGCGCACCGAGTAACTTCGCCTGGTGTGCTTCGCTACACTCCTTGATTGCGCTGGCCACCAGCTCAGATTCTGTTTTCTGATTGCTGAGGCCATGTTTGCGCGCTATCTCTACGGGCATTGCAGAAGTGATTGCGCCAGCAAGCTGGATCACGTAACTGGTATATTTCGCTGATCCCGCCTCGTTTTTCAGGTAGCGGAATAAGTTCTGCTTGTTAACGCTTATTCCGCGCCCTCCTTGTTCGGCCCAGCGCTCAGCCACTAGCAGGGCAATGCGTTCCTGCGCCTGACCGGGTAACGTTGATTCCCACTCACGAACAGCGCCGTAAATATTCCTGTGACGAATAGAATCGCGGCGACGTAGCTCAAACTGATTTTGAGATTTCAGGGCTGTAGTTTTTTTGCGTATAAGATGCCCATAAGTGATTGTTTGCATATTGACTCCTTAAACTTCATCTTGCGGCGGGAAAACATCATCCAATGAACAACTCACCCCTAATGAATTCAGCGCAC
The DNA here is from genome assembly GCF_016859735.1 of Lelliottia sp. RWM.1. NCBI lineage: Bacteria > Pseudomonadati > Pseudomonadota > Gammaproteobacteria > Enterobacterales > Enterobacteriaceae > Lelliottia > Lelliottia sp. RWM.1. The sequence continues at coordinate 15,054 of NZ_WLVC01000011.1, forward strand.
CAACAATTCGACGAGAATCCTCAAGACTTGGTGTTCTCAGGTTCGATTCGTAATTCGCCAAACGCGGTTGGTTCCAGCCAATTTGTTGTGCAAGTGCAAGCTGGGAAACGCGCCCCTGTTTACGGTAGTGTGGAATTAAATTCATCTGCCTCTCCTGTAAGATGAATGCATTATTCACATACTGTGAAGCCCAAGTCAATACAAAACGTGAATCGAATGACATTCACTTTCCGTGATAACATCAGGCTATGAAGACCATTGCTGAACAGATCGGCGAACGCATTAAAGCGTTACGCATTCAAAAGGGCTTAAGCCAAGGTCAGGTCGCAAAGTCTTGCGGTTGGTCTGGCGCGTCTCGCCTTGCTAATTACGAAGCTGGCACCAGGAATGTCGGTGCTGATGATGCAATAGCCCTTTCCAAAATATTAGGGACGACACCAAGCGCACTTTTGTTCGGTGAACGAGGTGATGAAGATAAGTGGCTGAGCGAAAAGCAACGGACGATGCTCGATCTGTTCAAGCAGCTCCCTGATGCCGAACAGGACCGAATGATCGATTTGTTCCAGCTAAGGCTGAAAGAAATCGACGACTACGTAGAAAAATATCTTCGTGGAAGATTCAAACCTGCAGATGAACAAAACGGACCTGAAAGTTAACTCCCAAATCTAAAGAAACCAGCCTACGAGCTGGTTTTTTTTTGCTCCTATCATTTTAATTCCACGCATTGTGAAAAATTAAATTCACATTTCGTATTGACGATACATTCACGCCATGTGAAACTTCAAACACACCAAGCAAGAAATTAGTCATCAAGGCAGGACGCCCACGAAGTAGCTGCCGGCGGCATACGAAACACGGGATGAGATGACAAAGCAATCGCGCAGCAGGTTTACCGTTCCGTCGGCCAGACGCAAAAGGCAAACAGCAAACAGGAGATACCCATGATCGACTTCGCACGTAAAAAAGTTGGCCGCCAGGCCATTCGCCTTAACCTGGCAGAAGTCCTGATTCGTCAGTTCTGCTACTTCCTGGCCCAGAAAGGCAATCCAGAGTTAAACGCATGAGCACCCTTTTTGCCCTGGTTATTTCCGTCTGCGCCCTCACCGGGGAATGCTCAGACATCATGCTCGGTGTTTATAAGACTGAAGCTATTTGTGATGCAGCTACCGTCGAGCAGCACGTTAAAGGCCAGTGCCTTCCGTTTAAGTCGGCTGACGACCAACAGCCTGCAGTGAAGTTTTAAATCGAGTTTTGACCAATGGCTGTTGCCAGCCTGATGCCATCGAAGAAAACCCAGGCTACGGCCGTAAACCTGTGAAAGGCTAGATTATGGAATTTGGAATGAAGCGCGTTATGGCATCCGTCCAGGCCATTGCAGTTCTGGACACCATCTACAGCGGTGCGCCAGTCACCCTCGCGGCAGTGAGCAAAGAATCAAAGCTTTCGGTCTCTTACCTGGAGCAAATCTTCAAACAATTGCGCCGCGGTAAACTTGTGACCTCTCACAAAGGCCCCGGTGGCGGATATGTACCCCGCGAAGGTGATATTTCAGTTTCAGAAGTGATCCGGGCTGTCAGTAAGGTTCCGGCAAATACCGCCTTTGATCCCGTTCTGGTGGCGCTCGACTCAGTCCTGGTCTCTCAGCTAAAGAGAAGTGACAGCCCCCAATAAGCACAAAACCCGCGCAAGGCGGGTTGAGTACCCGGTCAGCCGACCAAAGCTTTCCGGAATCGAGTTTTGACCAATGACCACTACCCAGGGCAGCAATCACTAGCTGCGGGTATCTTACAACCAAAATTAAGGACCCGATATGGAATTCTTTCATTTAATCAAAGCAACCCAGAAGTCAGGCAAGCCTGACGCTATTTTCTGGCAATCCCAAAAAACCGAAGCGCGCGCCAGTCTGGCGCTCGATGTCGCTCTCGAAGATGCTGAAATCGAAACCGGGCGTGGACGCGATTACCTCAAGCCGGTTCGTACCGACTTCCCGGTATTCAACGACCTGCCAGAGGAAAGCACCATTGATTTCGAATGGTGCAAACGCTATGAGCTTGGAGAAGACAACCGCACCTGGTATCCGATCATCAAGTCTGAACCTGAGGTTGAAAACAAGCAGGCTGATAATTTACCTGCCGGAGTTAGCGATTCCTCCACGGAAAAAGCCGCCCTGCTCCGCCCGGTATCACGCCTGCGCCTTTCGCAGCGCCTGATTGCTCATCTGATTAATGACACTGAAGTGAAGGAGATCACCGAAGAGCAGCATGTCCAGATCGGCGAAATGGAAAGCGACGACAACGACCGCTACATTCAAAATCTTCTGCTGGCCATACCTAATGTTCCGGGCATTAAAGCGCTTTCGGCTCATGTCGAATGGAACCTTGTCAGTGCACTGAAATTGGTTTTCGAACGAGACCAGGAGGAGCATGCCGTCAGTTCATTCGGTGAATTTATGAATGAATGGATTGAAAACCCGGAATCCCGCACGCTCACTGTTCATAAATGGCTTTATGACGAACTCCCGGAAACAGTGAAGAATGAAATTGAGCCTTCATCTGGCACTCCTGTGCTTACCACTGTCGTAACCCTGCCGCTTCGCCAGCGCATTCTGGTTCAGTTCATTGCCAACGAATATGCCTATCACATTGATGCGGAGCAGAAGAAAACTATTCTTGCGCTCGAACTGGATGTTGATAACAGCTATGTGCAAAACATGCTGCTGGCGGCTGAGAACGTAGAGCCATTCAAGAAAGCATCTGAGATCGACATTTTCAGGGTAATCACTGCGCTGAAATCCGTTTTCCCGATTGACGGTAAACGCGTAGAGCTGTCCCTTGTCATCCAGTTCTTTAAGACCTGGTTCGGCACTGAACATATCGATCGCGGCATCCTTGTGCGCGAATGGGCTGCGGGTAACCGCATCGGCTGTGTACAGCGTACTGACTCAGGGACCAATGCCGACGGTGGTTACGTCACTGATCGCGGTGAAGCCGCGCACCACACTCTTGATTCTCTTGATCTGGAAATCGCCTGCGCAACCCTGCCGATGGACTTTAATCCTCATGAAATCCCTGGCAGCGTGCTGCGCCGCGCAAAAGAAGTTATCGGCAAAAAAGAGGAACCATGGAAATCGTGGAGCAAGATCCTGCGAAATCAGCCTGGTATTCTGGCCGTGAATCGTGCAGCTATCTTTAACCTGATGCGCATCGCGCCAGAAAACATCCATCTGACTCCTGTTGCTCACCTTGAATTCGTTAACCAGACGATGACAGCAGCGTTTAATTCAGCGGTTGAATTACTGCCACTGCCAGACACAGCTATGGAGTTGGTTGTTAACACCGTTGCTGAAAGTGATCAATCTCCACGTAACCCCCTCTGCACTCATGAGGAGAACCTACAGCGCGTGCGTGAAGAAGGAGCCCGCCGCCGCGCAGAAGACGCAACAAAACAACCACATGTAGAAAATCTGGGCAGAGGCGTATTCTCCGTCGATGGCCTGATGAACGAAAAACAACCAGAAAATGATGACCGTTCATCGCTTAAAACGGAGACCACCAGCAATGTGCAGATGGAAAAAACAGACAGTAATGAAACCGAGAACAGTTCTCCGTTATCAAAAGGCCAGACAGAAATTATCCCAGTTGAAGGCGTTGCTGAAACTGGTGACGACACAACTCCCCTGAATATCGATACCGGACATCAAAACAACAGCGCCGGCATCACGCTCTTTTCGCATCTGATGGTTGATCTTGAAACCATGGGAAACAAAGCCAATGCCCCGATCGTTTCGATTGGCGCAGTGTTTTTCGACCCGGATACCGGGACTGCAGGCGCAGAGTTTTACAAGATAATCAGCCTTGAGTCTGCTATGTCCTCCGGCGGAATTCCTGACGCTTCAACCATTATCTGGTGGTTAAAAAAATCTCCGGAGGCGCGTGCTGAAATCGTGGCCGACGATGCTATCCCGCTCGACGATGCCCTTCTTCAGTTCAATGAGTTTATCGCAGAAAACGCTGCTAATGGTTCTGCGTCTGTTCAGGTCTGGGGAAATGGCGCTTCATTCGATAACGTCATTCTCAAAAGCTCATATGACAGAACCGGGATTCACTGTCCGTGGGTTCACTGGAACGACCGGGACGTGAGAACCATCGTAGAGCTCGGTAAAGCGGTTGGCTTCACTCCCCGATACGAAATCCCATTTGAGGGCGAAGCGCACAAAGCTATTGCAGACGCCCATCATCAGGTGAAATACGTGTCAGCCATCTGGCAACGCCTGACAGCAAATTGATTTTTTGGATTCAGAAAATGGCCCTGAAATGGGCCATGATGAGGTAAAGCACATGCTTCAAATGCTGACTTTAGAAGAATGGGCCGAGGCAAAATACCGGAGTAACCCACCAAGTTTAAATACTTTACGTCGGTACGCCAAAGAAAGCATGTTCACCCCACCAGCCAGCAAAGAAGGCAGATATTGGCGGGTAAGAGAAGATGCCGAAATTACCGGAAATATTGCTAAGCCCATGATTAAAAAATCTGATTCGCCAGCGCTTCAAAGGATACTGTCTGATGGCTGCTCGCCCACGTAAGAATAATGTCAAAGTCCCTAACCTCTATCCGCTATTTAGCAGGAAGGTAAATAAAATTTATTGGCGTTATAAGCATCCTGTCACAGGAAAATTTCACAGCCTCGGCACTGATGAGGCTGAGGCTACAGCAATAGCCATTGAAGCGAATGCCCGACTGGCCGAGCAACGAACCAGACAGGTGCTTGCAATTAGTGACAAAATTGCCACCAGCAAAGGGAAAGCGATCACCGCCAATACATGGCTTGATCGTTACTGGAAAATTCAGGATGAAAGACTGGAGAACGGTGACATCAGGCCAAATACCCACAAGCAAAAGGCTAAACCTGTAGCCCTCCTTCGGGCAAGCGCCGGAATGAAGCTAATTTCTGCCGTTGATGTCCGGGATATTGCACAAATACTTGAGTCATACATATCGGACGGGCAGCCGAGAATGGCGCAGGTTATCCGTTCCGTGTTAATCGACGTATTCAAAGAAGCACAGCACTATGGTGAGGTTCCTCCAGGATACAACCCTGCTCTGGCGACGAAACAACCGCGCCGGCGCATTACCCGGCAGCGCCTGAATCTTGATGAGTGGCAAAAAATTTTCAATATAGCTGACGCCAACCATCAGTATATGGGTAATGCGATGCTACTGGCTCTCGTTACTGGGCAGCGCCTGGGCGATATTTCTAACATGAAATTCAGCGATATCTGGGACGACCAGCTTCATGTTATTCAGGAGAAAACAGGAAGCAAGCTGGCAATACCTCTTTCACTGAGATTGAACGCTATCAACTGGAGCCTTAGGGATGTTGTGGTGCGTTGCCGCGATTATGCCGTGAGTCCGTATCTGATCCATTTTTTCCGGTCGACTTCACAGGCTGAGCGTGGCTCACAAGTGAAGTCGAACACCATAACAATGAACTTCAGTAAAGCGCGGGATAAAGCGGAAATAGATTGGGGAGATGGCACGCCTGCTACTTTCCACGAGCAACGCTCTCTGGCTGAACGTCTTTACGAAGCACAGGGTATTGATACTCAAAAATTGCTAGGACACAAATCACCAAATCAGACAGCTCGATATCACGATGATCGCGGTAAAGGGTGGGTGACAATAGCAGTTTAAAGGAGGGGGTTTTGATAATTTGTTTTGATAATTTTTTGATAACCGTTCGAAAACTAACAATAAAAACGGGAACCCATCGGCTCCCGTTCTTGTTTAACCCAGAGTCTGGATTACATGTTCGCGATAATCGCGTCGCCAAACTCTGAACATTTCAGCAGCTTAGCGCCTTCCATCAGACGTTCGAAGTCATAAGTTACGGTTTTCGCGTTGATTGCGCCTTCCATACCTTTCACGATCAGGTCGGCCGCTTCGAACCATTCCATATGACGCAGCATCATTTCTGCAGACAGGATAATAGAACCTGGGTTCACTTTGTCCTGGCCGGCATACTTCGGCGCAGTACCGTGGGTTGCTTCAAACAGAGCGCATTCGTCACCGATATTCGCGCCTGGGGCGATACCGATACCACCAACCTGGGCAGCCAGCGCATCGGAGATGTAGTCACCGTTCAGGTTCATACAGGCGATCACGTCGTATTCAGCAGGACGCAGCAAGATCTGCTGCAGGAACGCATCGGCGATCACGTCTTTAATAATAATCTCTTTGCCCGTGTTCGGGTTCTTGATCTTCTGCCATGGTCCGCCATCGATCAGTTCACCACCGAACTCTTCGGTCGCCAACTGGTAGCCCCAGTCTTTGAACGCGCCTTCGGTGAACTTCATGATGTTGCCTTTGTGAACCAGCGTCACAGAATCACGATCGTTGGTGATAGCATATTCAATCGCTGCACGCACCAGACGTTTGGTTCCGTCTTCAGAGCACGGCTTGATGCCGATACCGCAATGTTCCGGGAAGCGAATTTTCTTCACGCCCATCTCTTCACGCAGGAATTTAATCACTTTTTCTGCATCAGCAGAGTCCGCTTTCCACTCGATACCTGCATAGATGTCTTCAGAGTTTTCACGGAAGATCACCATGTCGGTCAGCTCTGGACGTTTAACCGGGCTTGGCGTGCCCTGGTAGTAACGAACCGGACGCAGACACACGTACAGGTCAAGCTCCTGACGCAGAGCAACGTTCAGGGAACGGATACCGCCGCCAACAGGGGTCGTCAGTGGGCCTTTGATGGCAACACGGTAGTCGCGGATCAGGTCCAGCGTTTCCGCTGGCAGCCAGACATCCTGGCCATAAACTTGGGTCGATTTTTCACCGGTGTAAATTTCCATCCAGGAAATTTTACGCTCGCCTTTGTAGGCTTTCTCAACAGCGGCATCAACCACTTTCAGCATTGCTGGAGTAACGTCTACACCGATACCATCACCTTCAATGAACGGAATAATCGGATTGTGAGGAACGTTAATTTTGCCATTTTGCAGGGTGATCTTTTTACCTTCCGCCGGAACAACTACTTTGCTTTCCATTAACCTCTCCTTCGAGCGCTTCTGGTTGTTACTGATCTTATGTTAATAATTTGTAATGAGCCTCCCGATAGTACCCGAATGTCCGGCGCCATGAAAGGTCTTCGTTATTAGGCTATAATGCGGCAATTGATAAAGTCTGAAAATACCATGAAGAAAACTTCTTTTAGAAATCACCGGGTTGAGCGATTCAGCTCACGACAAGCCACCAGAAGAGCGCCAGAAAACCAGCCAAAGCGGGTCATTTTGTTCAATAAACCCTACGATGTTTTGCCACAATTTACGGATGAAGCCGGGCGTAGCACCCTTAAAGATTACATTCCTGTACAAGGCGTGTACGCTGCAGGCCGCCTGGATCGGGATAGCGAGGGCTTGCTGGTATTAACCAACGATGGGGCGTTACAGGCAAAACTCACCCAACCGGGCAAACGGACAGGTAAGGTTTACTTCGTGCAAGTTGAAGGCGAACCGGATGAAGAGACACTTGAAGCCTTGCGCAAAGGCGTAACGCTCAATGATGGTCCAACCTTGCCGGCAGGCATTGAAAGAGTAGGTGAACCGGACTGGTTATGGCCGCGCAATCCCCCTATTCGTGAACGTAAATCTATTCCAACCGCCTGGCTAAAAATCACCCTTTACGAAGGTCGTAACCGCCAGGTTCGCCGGATGACCGCGCATGTAGGATTCCCTACCCTGCGACTTATCCGCTACAGCATGGGCAGTTACACCCTGGATTCACTGGCAAACGGTGAATGGCGAGACGTTGCCCCTTAAAGGAGAAATAATGTTCAAACCTCATGTGACGGTTGCCTGCGTCGTTCACGCGCAGGGTAAATTTCTGGTAGTGGAAGAGACCATCAACGGTAAAGCGTTGTGGAATCAACCGGCCGGACATCTTGAAGAGAATGAAACACTGGTGCAGGCCGCAACGCGTGAACTGTGGGAAGAGACGGGCATCCATGCCGTACCGCAGCACTTCATTCGTTTACATCAATGGATCGCGCCTGACCGCACCCCGTTTTTGCGCTTTTTATTTGCCATCGAACTTAGCGAAACGTGCGCCACTGAACCACATGATGACGATATCGATCGCTGCCTGTGGCTGACTGCTGATGAGATCCTGAATGCACCAAACCTGCGTTCTCCGTTGGTTGCCGAAAGTATCCGCTGCTGGCACTCAACGGGGCGCTTACCGCTTGATGTTATCGGAGAATTTAACTGGCCGTTTACAGAGGGTGTCAATGGTGGGGGCGCGTGATAGAATACGCCGCCTTGAAGTTCAATGTCGTGAGTATTCCATGTCAGATAACAGCCAGAAAAAAGTAATCGTCGGCATGTCCGGCGGTGTCGATTCCTCCGTTTCCGCCTACCTGCTGCAACAGCAGGGCTATAAGGTAGAAGGCCTGTTCATGAAGAACTGGGAGGAAGACGATGGCGAGGAATACTGCACTGCCGCAGCCGATCTCGCCGATGCGCAGGCCGTATGCGATAAACTCGGTATCGAACTGCACACCGTTAACTTTGCTGCAGAATACTGGGACAACGTATTCGAGCTTTTCCTTGAAGAGTACAAAGCGGGCCGAACCCCAAACCCGGATATTCTGTGCAACAAAGAGATCAAATTTAAAGCCTTCCTTGAATTTGCCGCGGAAGACCTGGGCGCTGATTATATTGCAACCGGCCACTATGTTCGTCGTGCAGATGTGAATGGCAAAAGCCAGCTGCTGCGTGGTCTGGATGGCAACAAAGATCAAAGCTACTTCCTGTACACACTGAGCCATGAGCAGATCGCACAAAGCCTGTTCCCGGTTGGTGAACTGGAAAAACCTGAAGTGCGCAAAATCGCGGAAGAGCTGGATCTGATCACCGCGAAGAAAAAAGACTCCACCGGTATCTGTTTTATCGGTGAACGCAAATTCCGTGAATTCCTGGGTCGCTACCTGCCAGCGCAGCCGGGGAAAATAGTGACCGTTGACGGTGACGAAATTGGTCAACATCAGGGTCTGATGTACCACACTCTCGGCCAGCGTAAAGGTCTGGGTATTGGTGGTACGAAAGAAGGCAGCGAAGATCCGTGGTATGTCGTCGACAAAGATGTTGAAAACAACATTCTGATCGTTGCTCAGGGACACGACCATCCACGACTGATGTCGGTGGGTCTGATCGCCCAGCAACTGCATTGGGTTGATCGTGAACCGGTTAAAGGTACGCTGCGTTGTACGGTAAAAACACGCTATCGTCAGACGGATATTCCTTGTACTGTCACGGCGCTTGACGATGACCGTATTGAAGTCCATTTCGATGAGCCTGTTGCTGCTGTCACCCCAGGCCAGTCAGCCGTCTTCTATCACGGTGAAATTTGCCTGGGCGGCGGGATCATTGAACAGCGTCTGCCACTGACTGCTGCCTAACACGATTGCACACATAAAGGAGAACGTGTGGCGAAGAATTATTATGACATCACCCTGGCGCTGGCGGGAATTTGCCAGTCAGCCCGTCTGGTGCAACAGCTGGCGCATCAGGGTCATTGCGATGCTGACGCGCTGCACGTTTCACTTAACAGCGTTATCGATCTTAACCCTGGCTCCACGCTGGGTGTCTTCGGTGGAAGTGAAACGAATCTTCGCCTCGGTCTTGAAACTCTGCTCGGTGTACTTAACGCCAGCAATCGTCAGGGTTTGAATGCGGAACTCACTCGCTACACCCTGAGTTTGATGGTACTGGAACGTAAGCTGACGGCTGCAAAAGGGGCGCTCGATACCCTCGGTAACCGTATTGCCGGCTTGCAGCGTCAGCTTGACCATTTTGATCTGCAATCAGAAACGCTGCTCAGCGCAATGGCTGGCATTTATGTCGACGTCATCAGCCCACTGGGGCCACGCATTCAGGTTACTGGCTCCCCTGCTGTGCTGCAAAGCCCACAGGTGCAGGCGAAGGTTCGTGCCTCGCTGCTGGCAGGTATTCGTGCAGCCGTACTGTGGCATCAGGTTGGCGGTGGCCGCCTGCAGTTAATGTTTTCTCGTAATCGCCTGACCACTCAGGCAAAACAAATTCTTGCTCATTGTTAACCTCCCGGAGTTGCGAATTATGGAATTATCCTCACTGACCGCCGTTTCCCCTGTCGACGGACGCTACGGCGATAAAGTCAGCGCGCTGCGCGAGATCTTCAGCGAATATGGTTTGCTGAAGTTCCGTGTACAGGTTGAAGTGCGCTGGCTGCAAAAGCTGGCCACTCAGGCAGCAATCAAGGAAGTTCCTGCTTTTGACAGCCAGGCAAACGATTACCTTGATAAAATCGTTGCCGAGTTCAACGAAGAAGATGCTGCATGCATTAAAACCATTGAACGCACCACTAACCATGACGTGAAAGCGGTTGAATACTTCCTGAAAGAAAAAGTGGCAAGTGTTCCGGCGCTGCATGCTGTTTCTGAGTTTATCCACTTCGGCTGCACATCAGAAGATATTAACAACCTCTCCCACGCGTTGATGCTTTCCACCGCGCGTCAGGATGTGGTGCTGCCTTATTGGCGCAAAATTATTGATGCCGTAAAAGACCTGTCCGTTCAGTATCGCGATATTCCACTGCTTTCCCGTACTCACGGTCAACCAGCCACGCCATCCACCATGGGTAAAGAGATGGCGAACGTTGCGTACCGTATGGAGCGCCAGTATCGCCAGCTGGCGCAGGTTGAGATCCTGGGTAAAATCAACGGTGCAGTCGGTAACTATAACGCTCATATTGCAGCCTATCCTGAAGTGGACTGGCATCAGTTCAGCGAAGAGTTTGTGACCTCTCTGGGTATTCAGTGGAACCCGTACACCACGCAGATCGAGCCGCATGACTACATCGCTGAACTGTTTGATTGCATCGCCCGCTTCAACACCATCCTGATCGATTTCGATCGCGATATCTGGGGTTATGTTGCACTGAATCACTTCAAACAGAAAACGATCGCCGGTGAAATCGGATCTTCAACGATGCCGCATAAAGTGAACCCAATTGATTTCGAAAACTCCGAAGGCAACCTGGGTCTGGCTAACGCCCTCCTGCAACATATGGCCAGCAAGCTCCCGGTTTCACGCTGGCAGCGTGACCTGACAGACTCCACCGTTTTGCGTAACCTGGGCGTGGGTATTGGCTATGCGCTGATCGCTTATCAATCCACCCTGAAAGGTGTAAGTAAACTGGAAGTGAACCGCGATCGTCTGCTGGATGAGCTGGATCACAACTGGGAAGTACTGGCTGAACCTATCCAGACGGTAATGCGTCGTTATGGCATCGAAAAACCGTACGAAAAACTGAAAGAACTGACCCGCGGAAAACGCGTTGATGCCGAAGGTATGAAGCAGTTTATTGATGGCCTTGCACTGCCTGAAGACGAGAAAACACGTCTGAAAGCCATGACACCAGCCAATTATATTGGTCGTGCTATCACAATGGTTGATGAACTGAAGTGATGCCCCTCAGCCTCTTTTCCGCCCGGAAAAGAGGCTGCTTTCCCTCGGTTTAATAAATGTTTATCCCCACAACAACATAATCAGCGTTAAACTATTCATACCATTAATTTAGGGAGAAGAGATGATGCGCGTATTGGTTGTTGAGGATAATGCATTGTTACGCCATCACCTGAAAGTACAGCTTCAGGAGATGGGACACCAGGTGGACGATGCCGAAGACGCAAAAGAAGCCGACTATTATCTCAATGAACATTTGCCTGATATCGCCATTGTCGATCTAGGGCTCCCTGATGAAGACGGTCTGTCATTGATTCGTCGCTGGCGTAGCCATGATGTCTCCCTGCCCGTTCTGGTTTTAACCGCCCGCGAAGGCTGGCAGGATAAAGTTGAAGTCCTTAGTGCGGGTGCAGATGATTACGTCACCAAGCCGTTTCATATTGAAGAAGTGGCTGCACGCATGCAGGCACTATTGCGTCGCAACAGCGGACTGGCCTCACAGATTATCTCTATCCCCCCTTTTCAGGTGGACCTCTCCCGTCGCGAATTCTCCATTAATGATGACGTCATCAAGTTGACAGCCTTTGAATACACCATTATGGAAACGTTAATTCGCAACAGAGGTAAGGTTGTGAGTAAAGACTCATTGATGCTACAGCTTTACCCTGATGCTGAACTGCGTGAAAGCCACACCATTGATGTGCTGATGGGACGTTTGCGCAAAAAAATCCAGGCGCAGCACCCGCAGGATGTGATCACCACCGTGCGTGGTCAGGGTTATCTGTTCGAATTACGCTAAATGAAAAGGATCCTGCGCCACATTTTACCCCTCTCTCTACGGGTTCGCTTTTTACTGGCAACCGCAGCCGTTGTACTGGTGTTATCGCTCTCCTATGGCATGGTGGCACTGGTTGGGTATAGCGTGAGTTTTGATAAAACAACCTTTCGACTCTTACGTGGCGAAAGTAATCTGTTTTATACCCTTGCCAGGTGGGAAAATAATCATATCAGTGTGGAAATGCCGGATAACCTGAACCAGCAAAGCCCGACAATGGCCCTCATTTATAATGAAAAAGGGCAATTATTGTGGGCACAGCGCGACGTTCCCTGGCTGGTAAAACGTATACGCCCTGAGTGGCTCAAAACGAACGGTTTTCATGAAATAGAAGCCGACCTGGACGCGACCAGCATGCTGCTCCGTAACGATCTCTCTCTGCAGCAGAAACTTGATGAAATACGGGCAGATGACAACGAAACGGAGATGACGCACTCCGTTGCCATTAACCTCTATCCCGCCACACTGGGAATGCCGCAATTGACCATTGTGGTGATCGACACAATCCCGGTTGAGCTTAAACGTTCTTATATGGTCTGGAGTTGGTTCGTTTACGTTCTGGCAGCCAACCTGCTTCTCGTGATTCCGTTGCTCTGGGTTGCGGCATGGTGGAGCCTGCGGCCGATTGAATCGCTGGCCAAAGAGGTTCGCGAGCTGGAAGAGCATCATCGTGAGAAGCTCAATCCGGAGACCACGCGCGAACTGACCAGCCTGGTACGTAACCTCAATCGCCTGCTGAAAAGTGAACGTGAACGCTATGATAAATACCGAACAACGCTCACTGACCTCACTCACAGTCTTAAAACACCACTTGCCGTGATGCAAAGTACGTTACGTTCAATGCGCAGTTCAACACTGAGCGTCGACGATGCTGAACCCGTGATGCTGGAGCAAATCAGCCGCATTTCGCAACAAATTGGCTATTACCTGCACCGTGCCAGTATGCGTTCCGGGAGCGCGTTATTAAGCCGTGAATTACATCCGGTTGCACCATTACTGGATAACCTCACCTCCGCACTCAATAAAGTCTATCAACGCAAAGGGGTAAACATCAGCCTCGATATCTCGCCGGAAATCAGCTTTGTTGGCGAGAAGAACGACTTCATGGAGGTAATGGGAAACCTGCTCGATAACGCCTGCAAATACTGCCTGGAATTTGTCGAAGTCTCCGCGCGTCTGACAGAAAATGAGCTGCATATTATTGTCGAGGATGATGGTCCTGGCATTCCGCAAAACAAACGTGATGTGGTGTTTGACCGTGGTCAACGTGCAGATACGCTGAGGCCGGGCCAGGGCGTTGGACTCTCCGTCGCGCTCGAAATTGTTGATCAGTACGATGGAAGAATTGAAACCAGCGACAGCTTGCTGGGTGGCGCGCGAATGGAAGCGATTTTTGGCCGTCAACAGCCAACATCCAGCGACAGTTAACCCGTGATGTGAAAAATGCGAGAATCTCACACGCAGGCTTCTGTGCTTCCGTTATAATCCGTTTCAGTAAGAGCCTGCGGAATAAAAAAATATGGATTATCAATTAACACTTAACTGGCCCGAATTTATTGAACGTTACTGGCAGAAACGTCCGGTCGTTCTGAAACGTGGCATCAGCAATTTTGTCGACCCACTCTCCCCCGATGAACTGGCCGGACTGGCAATGGAAAACGAAGTCGACAGTCGCCTCGTCAGCCACCAGGACGGCAAGTGGCAAGTCAGCCACGGTCCATTCGAAAGCTATGATCACCTGGGTGAAAACAACTGGTCTCTCCTGGTTCAGGCCGTCAACCACTGGCATGAGCCAACTGCCGCCTTAATGCGCCCTTTCCGCGCCCTGCCCGACTGGCGAATGGACGATCTGATGATCTCCTTCTCCGTGCCTGGCGGTGGTGTCGGCCCGCATCTTGATCAATATGATGTGTTTATCATTCAGGGTACGGGACGCCGTCGCTGGCGCGTGGGCGAAAAAGTGCCGATGAAACAACATTGTCCGCATCCGGACCTGCTTCAGGTCGATCCCTTTGAAGGGATCATCGATGAAGAACTGGAGCCGGGCGATATTCTTTATATTCCACCGGGTTTCCCGCACGAAGGTTACTCGCTGGAAAATTCGCTGAACTATTCCGTTGGCTTCCGCGCGCCAAGCGGCCGTGAAATGATCAGCAGTTTTGCAGACTACGTTCTGCAACGCGAACTGGGCAGCTATCGCTATAGCGATCCGGATGTGCCTGCGCGTGAGCACCCTGCCGATATTCTGCCGCAGGAACTGGATAAGCTTCGCGAGATGATGTTGGGTTTGATTAACGAGCCAGAACATTTCAAACAGTGGTTCGGCGAGTTTGTGAGCCAGTCACGTCACGAACTGGACGTCGCTCCGCCAGAGCCGCCGTACCAGGCGGACGAGATTTACGATGCACTGCAACAGGGTGATAAACTGGTGCGCCTGGGTGGATTACGCGTACTGCGTATTGGGGAAGAGGTGTTCGTCAATGGCGAAAAACTCGACTCTCCTCACCGACCGGCACTGGACGCTATCGCCAGTCATTTGGTGTTAACGGCTGACACCTTTGGTGATGCGCAGGAGGATCCTTCCTTCCTCGCGATGCTTTCAGCACTGGTCAACAGCGGATACTGGTTCTTCGAAGACTAAGTTGTGTATTTTGCCGGGTAGAGGCAGCGCCTTACCCGGCCTACAACCGCTAACAGCGGCGCTTGATTATCGTTTCGCTGTCAACTCTGCGATACGCACAATCACCTTCACCGCTTTTTCCATCCCTTCCAGCGTCACAAACTCATGCTTGCCGTGGTAGTTATACCCACCCGTAAACAGGTTTGGACACGGTAATCCCATAAAGGATAGTTGTGAGCCGTCTGTACCACCACGAATCGGTTTCAGAAGCGGTTCGATATCGCAATCGCGCATCGCTTGCTGGGCAATGTCGAGGATATGCGGATGTTCCATCACCTTCTCGCGCATATTGTAATAGCTGTCTTCAATGATCAGCTCAATATAGCAATCCGGGTGTAGACCTTTGCCCACCTTCTTGGCGATCTCCATCATTTTACGCTTACGCGCTTCAAAGGCTTTACGGTCAAAGTCTCGGACGATGTAGTGCATCTGGGCGCTATCCACCGTCCCTTTGATGCTGGTCAGATGATAGAAACCTTCATACCCTTCCGTCATCTCCGGGCTCTCTTCAGCCGGCACTTCCGCATGAATACGGGATGCCAGTGACAGCGCATTCACCATCACGCCTTTGGCGGAACCTGGGTGAACGTTGTTGCCGACGATTTTAATGGTGATCGATGCCGCATTGAAGTTTTCAAACTCCAGTTCTCCGACGCCGCCGCCGTCCACGGTGTAGGCCCACTTCGCGTTAAAGGCTTCAACGTCAAAATGTTTCGCGCCTTTACCGACCTCTTCGTCCGGTGTAAAGGCGACGCGGATGTCGCCATGCGGAATATCCTTGCCTTTTAATACCGCAAGAGCCGTCATAATTTCGGCCACGCCCGCTTTGTCATCCGCCCCCAGCAGGGTTTTACCATCAGTGGTAATCAGCGTCTGCCCCAGCAACTGATGCAACACCGGGAACATCACCGGCGACAGCACTTCATCACCAATGCCCAGCGCGATATCACCGCCACGATAGTTTTCAACAATCTGCGGGTTAACATGTTTACCGCTAAAGTCCGGTGAGGTATCGACGTGGGAGATAAAACCAATCGCCGGGATAGTACCGCTCACATTGGCAGGCAGCGTTCCCATCACAGTGCCTTTATCGCTTAGCGTGACATTGACCAGACCGAGCTCTTCCAGTTGATCTTTGAGCAGGTTTAATAACTTCCACTGCCCTTCGGTGCTCGGAACCTGTCTGACACCCGGTTTAGATTGGGTATCCAGCGAAACGTACTGTAAAAAACGCTCAAGTAATTTATCCATGCAGTCACCCTCACTTTTCGTGACAACATTATCAGTAAGCATCAAAACGCAAATATTGCGTCAGGTCACTTTTATCCCGTAAACGAGAATATTTTCGTTTATGTCGTCATGCGTTAATAAATGTAGCTTATGAATCAGTCACAAGGATTGGCGATTGAGGGGGTTTGCCGTAGAATGTCCGCCCTCATTACGAGTCACCAAGGTGGTTACACACAAACCCCGCTTCGGTATGCCACCCGGAGCGTCTATATGGGACAGCGCCAAAATTGAATACACAATCCCGTTCCTTGTCACCGCTGGTGCAACTGGAACGTATTCGTAAAAGTTTTGATGGTAAAACCGTCATTTCGGATCTCAGTTTGACCATCAATGATGGTGAGTTTCTCACGCTGCTCGGCCCTTCTGGCTGCGGCAAAACGACCGTACTGCGCCTTATCGCCGGGCTGGAAAGCGTCGACAATGGCCAAATCCATCTTGAAAATCATAACATTACTCAGGTTCCCGCTGAAGAGCGTCACGTTAACACCGTCTTCCAGAGTTACGCCCTGTTTCCGCATATGACGGTTTTCGAGAATGTGGCATTTGGCCTGCGAATGCAAAAAACGCCCGCCAGTGATATCGCACCGCGAGTGACCGACGCCCTGCGGATGGTACAACTCGAAGAGTTTGCCCAGCGTAAACCTCATCAGCTTTCCGGTGGTCAACAACAGCGCGTTGCCATCGCTCGCGCCGTGGTGAATAAACCTCGTCTGCTCCTGCTGGATGAATCTTTATCAGCCCTGGATTACAAACTGCGCAAGCAGATGCAAAACGAGCTTAAGGCACTGCAACGCAAGCTTGGCATCACCTTTGTTTTCGTGACCCACGACCAGGAAGAGGCGCTCACCATGTCAGATCGTATCGTGGTCATGCGCGATGGCAAAATCGAACAGGATGGTACGCCACGTGAAATCTACGAAGAGCCAAAAAACCTGTTTGTCGCCAGCTTTATTGGCGAGATCAACATCTTCGATGCCACGGTCATTGAACGTCTGGACGATCAGCGGGTGCGGGCGAACGTGGAAGGCCGCGAGTGTAATATCACAGTCAACTTTGATGTTGAACCAGGACAAAAACTCAACGTCCTGCTGCGCCCTGAAGACCTGCGCGTAGATGAGATCCACGAACATGCCGAAGCCGAAGGACTCATCGGTTATATCCGTGAGCGCAACTACAAAGGGATGACTCTGGAATCCGTGGTTGAGCTGAAAAATGGCAAAATGGTGATGGTCAGCGAGTTCTTCAATGAGGACGACCCCGACTTTGACCACTCACTCAATCAGAAAATGGTTATCAACTGGGTAGAAAGCTGGGAGGTTGTACTGGCTGATGAAGAACACAAGTAAATTCCAGAATGTGGTGATTGCCACGATCGTCGGTTGGCTTGTGTTGTTTGTTTTTCTCCCCAACCTGATGATCATCGCCACCAGCTTCCTGACCCGCGATGATACGAACTTCGTTAAGCTGGTCTTTACGCTGGATAACTACTCACGCCTGCTCGATCCGCTCTATTTTGACGTGCTGTTGCATTCACTCAATATGGCGCTGATAGCGACCGTCGCCTGTCTGGTGCTGGGCTATCCTTTCGCGTGGTTCCTGGCGCGCCTGCCGCAAAAGGTGCGCCCACTGTTGCTGTTTTTACTGATTGTTCCCTTCTGGACCAACTCATTAATTCGCATTTATGGTCTGAAAATATTCCTCAGCACCAAAGGCTATCTGAACGCGTTTCTGCTGTGGCTGGGTGTGATTGATACGCCGATCCGCATCATGTTCACACCGGGAGCAGTGATTATTGGTCTGGTCTATATCCTGCTACCGTTTATGGTGATGCCACTCTACTCCAGCATTGAAAAACTCGATAAACCCTTGCTGGAAGCCGCAAAAGATTTGGGCGCGAACAAGCTACAGACCTTTATCCGCATCATCGTTCCACTGACAATGCCAGGCATTATTGCAGGCTGCTTGTTGGTGATGTTGCCCGCTATGGGGCTGTTTTACGTCTCGGATCTGATGGGAGGGGCGAAAAACTTGCTCATCGGCAACGTCATTAAGAGTCAGTTCCTGAATATTCGCGACTGGCCATTCGGCTCCGCCACCAGCATTACGCTGACCCTGGTGATGGGTCTGATGCTGCTGGTGTACTGGCGCGCCTCGCGACTGCTTAATAAGAAGGTGGAACTCGAATGATTGGTCGACTGCTTCGCGGCGGTTTTATGACCGCCATTTACGCCTACCTGTATATTCCAATCATCATTCTGATTGTGAACTCGTTCAACAGCTCGCGGTTCGGAATCAACTGGCAAGGCTTTACCACGAGCTGGTACAGCCTGCTGATGAACAATGACAGTCTGTTACAGGCAGCCCAACACTCGCTGACGATGGCGATCTTCTCGGCAACCTTTGCTACTCTGATTGGTTCGTTAACCGCTGTGGCGCTCTATCGCTACCGTTTTCGTGGTAAACCGTTCGTCAGTGGGATGTTATTTGTGGTGATGATGTCGCCCGATATCGTGATGGCGATTTCGCTTCTGGTGCTGTTTATGCTGCTGGGCGTACAACTGGGGTTCTGGTCGCTGCTGTTTTCCCATATCACGTTCTGCCTGCCTTTTGTGGTCGTCACCGTCTTTTCACGTCTGAAAGGTTTTGATGTACGCATGCTGGAAGCGGCAAAAGATCTCGGTGCTAGCGAGATGACGATCCTGCGAAAAATCATTCTGCCGCTGGCGATGCCTGCCGTCGCCGCTGGGTGGCTGCTGAGCTTTACCCTGTCAATGGATGACGTAGTCGTCTCTTCCTTCGTCACCGGTCCGAGTTATGAAATTCTACCGTTGAAAATCTATTCGATGGTGAAAGTCGGTGTCTCACCCGAGGTGAACGCACTGGCGACAATTCTGTTGGTGTTATCGTTGGTTCTGGTCATCGCCAGCCAGCTTATTGCTCGTGATAAAACTAAAAGCCAGGTAAAACAGGCTACTCTCAGGGGACGTTAAAATGAAAAAATGGTCACGCCACCTGCTCGCGGCAGGCGCGCTCGCACTGGGTATGAGTGCTGCACACGCGGACGACAGTAAAACACTCTATTTCTACAACTGGACCGAGTATGTGCCGCCAGGTCTGCTGGAACAGTTCACCAAAGAGACGGGCATTAAGGTTATCTATTCCACTTACGAGTCGAATGAAACCATGTACGCCAAGCTCAAAACCTACAAAGATGGCGCTTACGACCTGGTCGTCCCGTCGACCTACTTCGTCGACAAGATGCGCAAAGAGGGCATGATTCAGAAGATCGACAAAACGAAGCTGACCCACTTCAACAATCTCGATCCCGAGATGCTCAACAAACCGTTTGATCCCAATAACGACTATTCCATTCCTTACATCTGGGGTGCGACAGCCATTGGCATTAACAGCGATGTCATTGATCCGAAAACCGTCACCCGGTGGGCCGATCTGTGGAAGCCAGAATACAAAGGCAGCCTGTTATTGACCGATGACGCCCGCGAAGTGTTCCAGATGGCGCTGCGCAAACTCGGTTATTCCGGTAATACAACGGACCTAAAAGAGATTGAAGCGGCGTATAACGAGCTGAAAAAACTGATGCCAAACGTAGCAGCCTTTAACTCCGATAACCCGGCAAACCCCTACATGGAAGGCGAAGTGAATCTGGGTATGGTCTGGAACGGGTCTGCATACGTCGCGCGTCAGGCGGGTACACCGCTGGAAGTGGTGTGGCCGAAAGAAGGCGGGATTTTCTGGATGGACAGCCTCTCTATTCCGGCAAATGCGAAAAACGTTGAGGGTGCACTGAAGTTGATCAACTTCCTGCTGCGTCCGGAAATTGCTAAGCAGGTGGCTGAAACCATCGGCTACCCAACACCGAATCTGGCCGCACGTAAGCTACTAAGCCCGGACGTCGCAAACGACAAATCGCTCTATCCGGATGCCGACACCATCAAGAACGGTGAATGGCAAAATGATGTTGGCGATGCAAGCCGTATCTATGAAGAGTATTACCAGAAATTGAAAGCGGGCCGCTAATCCGCTTCCCTTGCGCCTCACCCCCCCCAGGGGTGAGGCCAGGTTAGTTGACGGTATTCTCTCCGGCCCAGATCGTTGCTGTACGCATAGCCTCAACAACATCATCATCCGTCAGCCCCAGCACGGCACACATTTGAGCGGTTTTATCCCAGTGTTGCTGTTCATAATCGCGACACAGCGTCACGATATCAGCCAACCGTCCTTTCTGCTGACACAGCGCTTCACTCACGCTCTGTGGAACCGCAATTTGCTTCATCAGCTCTTCAATGGGTAGCTCAAGGATAGTATCAAGCAGAGAGAACAGCCCACACAGGAACGCGTTCTCAGCCAGAGACGGCTCATTCATCTTCCCGGCAATCAGCTCGCAGAATTTCCCTCGCATCATACTCAGCGGATAAAGCTCGCTCACTTTGTCATTACCTGCCGAAGCCAGCACCACGACCGCAACAAAGCGCCGAAGCTGATTCTCTCCGAGATACATGAGCACTTCACTCAACGTTAACTTGCTGAAGTTATAGATGCCAGTGTGTTTAAATGCAGTATGTTTCATATAACGCATGATTTTGTAGGACAATGTCAGATCGGTTTTAATCAATGACTCGATAATGCGAAAATCGGGTTTATTGCGTCCCACTTCCATCTGCAAACGAAAAATCGCCAGCTGATTTTGTGATAATCGCCTGTATTTTATTATCTCTGGTCGGCAAAAAAAGTATCCCTGAAAGAGAGAAAATCCTGCATCACGGTACTTATTAAATTCCTCTTTAGTCTCAACTTTTTCAGCGAGATACTTAATATCCCCCATCATGTTTTCACGTTGACTTAGATAATCTTTAATTTGTTCAAGCGTATTATTCCTTACGTCAAATTTCAGAATGGAAATATACGGTAAAAAGATGTCCCATTCTGGAGCCAGGGTGAAATCATCCAGTGCAAAGCGATATCCACGAGCACTCATCGCTTTAACTGCCTGAAGAAGCGCCTCTCCCGGCTCAGCATCTTCAAGGATTTCAATAACAACACTGTCTTTGTCTAACGCTTCGGCGCAGTGATTAATCACCATCTGGGAAGGGAAATTGATAAATGAGGTATGTGTTCCGGCGATCCGGGCCGCCGGAACACATAAGAACTGATCAGAAATCATCCTGGATGTTGCATACTCCGCAGATACATCCGGAAAACGATTATTCATTCCATCCCTGAAAAGTAACTCATACGCAACCGTATTCATATCCCTGTCAAAAATGGGTTGCCTCGCGATAAATGCATACATATACCGGCCCCCTTATTGATTTTTAATTATTAGCATCTTCTTTCTTCAAAAGTATAACGAGCAACTTTGGCTGCTATTTTGATATGATGCACAAAAAAAATAACAACCACACTTATTAACCGGGTAATGGATTTAAGAAATTTAGATTAAATAATCGCGACGCTATACAGAAACTCGGCCCATTATCCGATAAATGATCTGTACATGCCAGGCATGGACGACATTATGGGAGAAGGGTATGAAAGATGTCATGGTTCGCAAAAAGAAAATAAAAGTTAAGACATTGATGCTGTTGTCTATTTTTATCACCGTCACGCTGGGGTTCACCGCGACGATCGGTTTTATGATGTGGCAGTGGATGTCGCAGCAAGAGGTGCTGGCAAAAAAACATGTCCAGCAGATTGCCCAGGTCCAGTCTTTAGAAGTCAGCAAACAGATGGATTCAGCTCTGGCGGCTGCTCAGGATATCGGGAACAGCGCCCTTGCACTGCATGATGCCGGAATAGTTGACCGTCAGGGGCTAAATCACCTGCTCACCCATTATCTGGCGGCGCACCCTCATTTTTTGTCGATGTCGATGGCCTTCGAACCTAACGCTTTTGATAATAACGACGCCTCTTTTGCCGGCCAGAGTGGCGAAGATCCCGCGGGACGCTATGCGCGATACGTTGACCGGGACGGTGCAGGCAAACCCGCACTCCACCTGCTAACCGACTACGAAACACCCGGCAGTGGCGATTACTATCTGCTGCCAAAACAACGACAAAAAGATGTCATCATCGAGCCTTATATTTATCCCTACAATGGCGTGGATGTAATGCTCACATCGATTGCAGCTCCCATCATGCGTGAGGGACAATTTCTCGGGTCCGTGACATCAGACTTCTCTCTGGCGACGCTGCAAAAAATGATTAGCGCCATTAAACCCTGGAACGGAACAGGTTATGCCTTGCTCCTGTCGGCCGGACATAACGTTGTCTTCAGCCCGGAGAAGAACGACATTGCCAAACCTTATCGCGGCACAGTTTCAGGGAGCGAGGTCTTACGTTACACCGACCCACTGCTAAAAGAAGACGCGTTTATTACCTGGCAATCCATCAACATTGGCAATAGCCAGACTCCGTGGAAACTGGCAATTATCACACCAGTCAGTGAAGTGATGGCTGAAGCCAGACAATTCCTGATGAAGGCCATCGGCCTGATGATATTGAGCATCCTGGCGGTAAGCCTGGTGATGGCCCAGATCTTCACCCGTAAGGTTGACCGTCCCGTTGGCGGAGAACCATCGGAGGCCTCAGAGATCGCTCTGGCAGTGGCCAGAGGCGATCTCAATAACACGATCCCCGTTCGACGCGGCGATAACAGCAGTATTTTCTATGCTCTGCATACCATGCAGGCCCAGTTAAAACGTATTGTCGATAGCATTAATGACGCCAGCCATTCCGTACATGGTGGAACCAGTGAAATTGCAGCGGGCAATCTCGACCTCGCTTCCCGTACAGAAGAGCAAGCCGCCGCTATTGTCCAAACGGCCGCAAGCATGGAAGAGATTTCCGTTACGGTGAAAAATAATGCCGACAACGCGCACAAGGCGACACGCCTGACGGATAAAGCCGCATCTATTGCCGGTCATGGTGAAACACTGGTCAATGAAGTGGTGGATGTCATTGCCCGAATTGACGATAGTGCGCGCAAAATTGGTGAAATAAACAGCATTGTGGATGGGATTGCGTTTCAGACCAATATCCTGGCGCTCAATGCCGCCGTTGAAGCCGCAAGAGCCGGAGAACAAGGCCGGGGCTTTGCCGTTGTGGCTGGTGAAGTTCGCAACCTTGCGCAGCGTAGCGCCGATGCGGCAAAAGAGATCTCACATCTCATCGCAGAGTCATCCGGTCGTGTCAGTAAGGGCGTTGAACTGGTCAATGAGACTGGCGGGATGATGAAACAGATCATCGAGGCGGTGTCGCACGTGCATCTGGTGATCAATGAGATCGTACAGGCGCTGGATGAACAGACCCGAGGGATTAATCAGGTCAGCACTGCGGTTAATCAGATGGACAGCACCACACAGCAGAATGCCTCGCTAGTACAGCAGATTTCGGCTGCCGCGATGTCGCTGGAGGAACAGGCAAAATCACTGGAGAAAACGCTGGCATTCTTTAATTCGTAAGCAGTGAGATAAAAAAAAGCACCCGACTTTTGGGTGCTTTTGCTTTCAACAGGTGTCAGACAAATAAACCGTCACAGCCCTTTCAGAAGTTTGTCCACAAACGCCGGGACGACGTCACTTGCCAGACCGTAGTGCTTCTCTTCAAACTCACTGCCAACCTGGCTGGGTTCCAGATTCAGCTCCACGGTATGTGCGCCCTGTAATCGCGCTTCATGAACAAAACCGGCCGCCGGATAGACATGCCCTGACGTACCAATGGCGATAAATACATCCGCCATTGCCAGTGCACTGTAAATTTCATCCATTCCCAGCGGCATTTCACCGAACCACACCACATGCGGGCGCAGTCGCGCGGGAAACTGACAGCAGTGGCATTTATCATCGGTCAGGACGTCATCAGTCCAGTCCAGAACCTGGCCGCTCCAGGAACAGCGTACCTTCAGCAGTTCACCGTGCATATGGATGATGTTGCGGTTTCCGGCGCGTTCATGCAGGTTGTCGATATTTTGTGTCACCAGCAGAAAACGATCACCCAGCGCCTCTTCCAGCCTGGCGAGTGCCAGATGAGCCGCATTAGGGGCGATTTCCGGCTGTTGAAGCTGACGACGTCGCGCATTATAAAACGCCTGAACCAGCTCAGGATCGCGGGCAAACCCTTCCGGCGTCGCGACATCTTCAACGCGGTGTTCTTCCCACAAGCCATCGGCCGCACGAAACGTTCGAATACCTGATTCTGCGGAGATCCCTGCCCCCGTCAGCACCACGACTCTTGGTTTGTCCATTGATTCTGGCATCGTCCTGTCTCTGAAAAAAATCCGCTGACGCAAGCGCTCACGCAAACGGCGTTTATTTTTACGAAAACGGCTGAGTCGACCTAACCGACGCGACAGCATAGTAACCTCGTAGACTAATCGGTGAGATGAAGGAACGCGGCTCCACGCATTCCTCCCGCATCCCCGTGTCGCGCTCGTTCAATACGCGGCACGCGGGCGACCGGCAATAAATGTCGGGGCAGACGCCCGGACAACTGTTCCGTGATCGCTGTAAAGTTTGACAACCCGCCCCCAATAACCAGTAAATGAGGGTCGACGATGGTCAGGATATTGCCCAGACAGACCGCCAGCAGATCGAGATAACGCTCAACATGTTCGCACGCCTGCTCATCGCCTTGCTCCCACAACGTGATGATTTGTGGCGCGTCAAGTTTCTGATGATAGAAGTGTTCGTATAGCCATGCAAACCCACGACCAGAGAGATAATTCTCAATACAGCCATGCTGGCCACAGCCACAGCGTGTGAGCGGAAAATCACGCCCGACCACCTCCAGCGCATCCACTGGCAGGCGGATATGGCCAAATTCACCGGTAATGTAACTGCGCCCGGTAATCGGTTTGCCGTTAAAAACAATGCCTCCCCCAACGCCCGTACCGAGGATCAGCCCCATCACCAGAGGATACTGGCGAAACTCATCATCCCAGGCTTCAGAGAGGGCAAAACAGTTGGCATCGTTATCTAAACGGACATCGCGTTCAAGAAGGGCGGAGAGATCGGCACGCAAGGGTTTGCCGCTGGCCGCCGGAACGTTGGCGGCGTAAAGTGTTCCGTCGTCTGTTTCTGGCATCCCAGGAATGCCAATGCCGACAGAGCCTTTCACGCCAAAGCGCGAATCGGCTTGCGCCACCAGCGTCGCAATGGCTGTCAAAAACGCATCATAGCTTTCGCGCGGAGTGGGAACGCGGGTTTCCCACTGTAATTTGAGGTCGTCATCAAATACGCCCAACGCAATTTTAGTGCCGCCAATATCAAATCCATAATACATAACGCATTCCTCTTTCTGATTTAGCGGCCCGAAAACCGCTAAACCATGACGTAATTACTGGCCACTTAGCACCCTCGCCGGATCAATCCGGCTTGCGCGACGCGCTGGATACCAGCTTGCCAGCAGACTCAGTAAAAGTGCTGTAACCAGCACATAAATAACGTCCAGCCAGTGTAATTCTGATGGCAGGAAGTCAATAAAATAGATATCACCCGACAGGAACTGATGGCCGATGAGCTTTTCAATACCGTTGATGATCGGGGTAAGCTGTAGCGATACCACCACGCCAATCACCACGCCGCAAAGGCTGCCAAACAGCCCCGCCAGCAAACCATACCAGACGAAAATGGCGCGAATAAGACCGTCTTTCGCCCCTAAGGTACGCAACACGGCAATATCGCCACTCTTGTCTTTGACCGCCATCACCAGCGTCGACACGATATTGAAGCATGCTACGCCGATCACCAGCACCATCGCCAGATACATGATGGCGCGGATCATCTGGATATCACGGTACATATAACCATATGTCCCGATCCAGCTCTTGATGTAGACGTAGTTATTCGTCACGCCGCCCGCATCCCGCACCAGTTTATTGGCGTTAAAGACATCATTCACCTTGATGGCAATCCCCGTCACGCTATCGCCCATGTCCAGATACTGGCGCGCGTCCTCCAGCGGAACCATGGCAAAACTGTGATCGAGCTGACCGCTGAGTTGCAAAATACCGGTCACGTGGAGTCGGACACGTTTAGGCTGCTGTAATTTATGGTCGGCACTGGCGTTAGGGATCATGATCGATACCCAGTCACCCTGCTTCACTTTCAGGGCATCTGCCACGCCTTTGCCCATAATGATCTGTTGCTCACCAGGCTTAAAATTCGCCCACGCGTCATTCTGAACATATTTTGGTAATGCGCTTAAACGTTCTTCCTGTTGTGGATTAACCCCTTTCACCTGAATGGCACGCAGGTTTACACCGCTCTCCACCAGCCCGGTAAAATTGATATAAGGAGCGGCCGCAGCAATGCCGGGCACTTTTTCCACCTTCGCCAGAGCCTCACTCCAGTTTGTCCAGGGCTGGTTCACCGGCTCGATTTCACCGTGTGCTACAACCGCGAGAATACGGTTATTGAGCTCACGCTCGAAGCCGTTCATGGCACTCAGTCCCATGATTAACACCGCCACGCCTAGCGCGATCCCGACGGTTGAAATGACGGAGATCAGCGAGACCATGCCGCCACGACGACGGCCACGGCTAAAACGCAGGCCGATGAGTAACGATAACGGTGAAGCCATTACTCCGCTCCCATCAGCGTCAGTTCCGCATTCAGATGGCCATCACGCATCTCAAGCTGACGTCCCATTCGTTTTGCCAGTTGCAGATCGTGCGTCACCACCAGGAATGCCGTTCCTTGCGAAGCGTTCAGCTCGCCCAGAAGCTGGAAAATACTGTCCGCATTGCGCGCATCCAGATTACCCGTAGGTTCATCTGCCAGCACCAGGCGCGGAGTATTCACCAGCGCACGAGCAATGGCGACACGCTGGCGTTCGCCCCCTGACAGCTCGGATGGACGGTGATTTCCACGATGCCCAAGCCCCACAGCTTTCAGCATATCGCTGGCACGGGCGTTAATTTCTGCTGGTTTCTTTTTGCCAATCAACAACGGCATTGCCACGTTTTCAAGCGCGGTGAAATCGGGTAATAAATGGTGGAACTGATAGATAAAACCCAGCTCGCGGTTACGTAACTCGGCCTTCGCCGTCGAGGACATTTTGCTCATCGGCTGACCAGAGAAAATAACATCACCGGAAGTCGGCGTATCCAGCCCGCCCAGCAGGTGCAGTAAAGTACTTTTGCCGGACCCTGAGCTGCCGACAATCGCCATCATCTCCCCTTCCCCCACGCTGAAACTGACATTATGCAAAACATCAGTCTGCACATTGCCTTCCTGATAGCGTTTGGACAGGTTGTCGCATTGCAACAGGATCTTATTCATAACGTAAAGCCTCAGCGGGTTGAGTGGCGGCAGCGCGCCAGGAAGGATAAAGCGTTGAAAGCAGCGCAATGGCCATCGCAGCCAGTGCGATCCCGATCACCTGCAACGGTTCGATAGCAACCGGCAATGCCGCGCCATCAAGCAATGCGCCAATGATCGGCATTAAATTATTAAGCTGACTGGCAAGCAGCGCCCCCAGAACAGCACCGAGCAGTGCACCAATGATACCTGCGCTCGCCCCCTGCACCATAAACACGGCCATGATCTGGCGAGGCGTTAGCCCCTGGGTTTGCAGAATCGCAACTTCGCCCTGTTTTTCCATCACCATCAGCCCCAGCGACGTGATGATATTGAAGGCCGCCACCGCGACGATCAGGCTCAACAGCAGCCCCATCATGTTTTTTTCCATACGTACGGCCTGGAAAAGCTCGCCTTTACGCTCACGCCAGTCCTGCCATTTCGTCCCTTCAGGCAGCGTCTGCTGGCTAAGCACATCCACCTTGAGCGGTGCATCGAGCCATAGCCGCCAGCCGGTAATGTTTCCAGCCGGATAGCGCATCAGGCGCGACGCATCCTGAATGTTGACCAGCATCTGATAGCCATCGACTTCACTGTTAGCCGCGAACGTGCCAATGACGTTAAACAGACGCTGGCTTGGGATCCGTCCCATCGGGGTAAACTGGCTGGCCGACGGAACCATCACACGCAATTGATCGCCACGATTAACTCCCAGCTGCCCGGCAAGCTGCTCGCCCAGAATGACGTTGTACTTACCCGTTTCCAGGTCCGTTTGTTTAACGTTAACCAGATACGGCGTCAGTGGGTCCTTTTGAGCAGGATCGATACCCAGCATTACGCCCACCGCAACACTGCGCGCGCTTTGCAGCACCACATCACCTGTTGTTAACGGCGCAACACGCGTAACCCCTTGCAATTTTACTGCGTTTTCAGGCAGTTGCTGCGGGTTAACGGAACCGGAGGAGGACGAGAGAACGGCCTGCGGCATTAGCCCCAGGATATTGTTTTGCAGCTCGCGCTCGAAGCCATTCATGACGGAGAGAACCGTCACCAGAGCCATCACGCCAAGCGTAATGCCGATGGTCGAAAGCCAGGAGACAAAGCGACCGAAACGGTCCGCTGCGCGCCCACGCATATAACGTAAGCCTATGAAGAGTGCGACAGGTTGATACATGAAATCCGTCTGTTTGCTGATAGCAGACCCACGATTATATAAGCGAATCTATGAAGCGTAAATGACTGAAACCGTAAGCTTTGGTAATCATCTCGTCGAAAAAACCAGATAAATCATAGTGCTATCTGCAGATTCCGCGACACATAACCTCCACCTTTTCTGAAAATCGTGCTGATACAGACTGTTACCCATTACAACCCCTCCCCCTTCACCCAGGATTAACGGTTCGTTTATGGCAATACAGGTATCGGTTCCCGATGAAACAAAAAGCATTATGGATTAATCAGATAAAAGGGCTGTGCATCTGCCTTGTGGTAGTTTATCACTCAGTGATCACCTTTTATCCTCACCTTAGCGGGTTACAACACCCGATGTCCGGCCTCCTCGCCAAATGCTGGATCTACTTTAACCTCTATCTCGCCCCATTCCGCATGCCAGTGTTTTTCTTTATCTCCGGATATCTGATACGCCGCTATATTGATGACGTAGGCTGGCGAATCAGCCTAGATAAGCGGATCTGGAGCATTGTCTGGGTACTGGCACTGTGGGGAGTCTTGCAGTGGCAGGCGCTGAGTCACCTGAATGACTGGCTGGCCCCTGCCCGCCAACTGGCCACCTCATCCAACGCGGCCTATGCCGACTCAGTGAGCGGTTTTCTTTTGGGCATGCTCACCGCCAGTACCAGCCTGTGGTATCTGTACGCCCTGGTGGTCTATTTCCTGTTGTGCAAAATGCTGAGCCGCTGGAAGTTGCCGCTGCTGGGAATTCTGGCCCTGGCAAGTATTGCGATTAACATCCTGCCCCTTCCCTGGTGGGGAATAAACAGCGTGGTGCGTAACATGATCTATTACAGTCTTGGCGCGTGGTATGGCGCACAGCTTATGACCTGGATGAAGAACATGTCGCTGCGCCAACGCAGGCTGCCTATTACCCTTTTCGCGTCAGCATCGGTAATGCTTTGGTTTGCAAACATCCCGATCCTGCTCTCTCTGCTGTCAATCGTACTGACCATGAAACTCTTCTACACCGTTGAGCTGCATTATGCTGTACGGCCCAATAATCTGTTCAATGTCATCGGCTCGAACACCATCGCCATTTACACCACCCATCGAATTTTAATTGAGGCATTTAGTCTCATCCTGATCGGTGAATTGAATGCAGCCTCCTGGCCCATTTGGGCAGAGCTGACGCTGATTGTTCTCTATCCTTTTGCCAGTCTTCTGATTTGCACCCTTGTCGGGCTCGGCGCGCGCAAG
The DNA here is from genome assembly GCF_016859735.1 of Lelliottia sp. RWM.1. Taxonomy (NCBI): domain Bacteria; kingdom Pseudomonadati; phylum Pseudomonadota; class Gammaproteobacteria; order Enterobacterales; family Enterobacteriaceae; genus Lelliottia; species Lelliottia sp. RWM.1. The sequence goes on from NZ_WLVC01000011.1 coordinate 45,111, forward strand.
CTCTCCACGACCCTGTTTGGCGATGTTTTCTTCTCACCCCCCGCCCGCCTCTCCCCGGCACAGGCTTCCTGATAATCCAGCCTTTCGCCCTCTAGCGAGGGCGTGTTTGCCTCTCGTGCGGTTGTGGTTTGCTAATGTAAAACGATCGAGGATAATAAAGACATTGCGTATCAGTGATATGCCCCAATACTGTGGTATACCCATAAGAGATTCTGACATAGCCATGCCTGAACACTATCGTTATTCCTTGCCCGGCAAAGCGGGTGACCAACGCCAGTTGGGAGAACTCACCGGTGCGGCCTGTGCCACGCTCGTTGCCGAAATCGCGGAGCGGCATCCAGGTCCCGTGGTGCTGGTCACCCCGGATATGCAAAATGCATTACGCCTGCACGATGAAATCCGCCAGTTCACAGATAATCTGGTGTTCAGCCTGGCCGACTGGGAAACACTCCCATACGACAGCTTCTCCCCGCATCAGGAGATCATCTCCTCGCGCCTCTCCACGCTGTATCAGCTTCCGACCATGCAGCGTGGTGTATTGATTGTTCCGGTGAATACTCTGATGCAGCGCGTCTGTCCGCACAGTTATCTGCATGGACACGCCCTGGTGATGAAAAAAGGCCAACGCCTGTCCCGCGACGCTCTGCGCGCGCAACTCGACAGTGCCGGTTATCGTCACGTCGACCAGGTGATGGAGCACGGTGAATATGCCACCCGCGGCGCATTGCTGGATCTTTATCCGATGGGGAGCGATCAGCCCTACCGTCTGGATTTCTTCGATGATGAAATCGACAGTCTGCGTGTATTTGACGCCGACACGCAACGCACGCTCGAAGAAGTGGGATCCATCAACTTGCTGCCGGCTCATGAGTTTCCGACAGACAAAACCGCCATCGAGTTGTTCCGTAGCCAGTGGCGCGACAAATTCGATGTGAAGCGTGATGCAGAACATATTTATCAGCAGGTCAGCAAAGGCACTCTGCCTGCCGGTATTGAATACTGGCAGCCGCTGTTCTTTAACGAGCCACTGCCAGCCCTGTTCAGTTATTTCCCGGCCAATACGCTGATTGTAAACACCGGAGATGTGGACAACAGCGCCAGCCGCTTTGAAAGCGAAACCCGCGCACGTTTTGAGAACCGTGGCGTGGATCCTATGCGCCCGTTGTTGCCACCAGAACAACTGTGGTTGCGTAGTGATGAGCTTAATACTGAACTCAAACGCTGGCCGCGTATCCAGCTCAAAACCGAAACCCTTGCAGATAAAGCCGCCAACACCAATCTGGCGTTCCAGAAGCTTCCCGATTTGGCGGTTCAGGCACAGCAGAAATCCCCGCTGGATAACCTGAGAAAATTCCTTGAAGCCTTTACCGGGCCGGTGATTTTTTCTGTTGAAAGCGAAGGCCGGCGTGAAGCGTTGGGTGAACTGCTTGGTCGCATTAAGCTCGCCCCGAAGCGGATTTTACGCCTGAGCGAAGCCACCGATAATGGTCGCTACCTGATGATAGGTTCGGCTGAACATGGCTTTATCGATACGCTGAACAACCGGGCGCTGATTTGTGAAAGCGATCTGCTCGGCGAACGGGTAGCACGCCGCCGCCAGGACAGTCGCCGCACTATCAACCCGGACACGCTGATCCGTAACCTCGCTGAGCTTCATCCGGGCCAGCCAATTGTTCACCTCGAACACGGCGTAGGGCGTTACGCTGGCATGACAACCCTTGAAGCCGGAGGCATCAAAGGCGAATACCTGATGCTCACCTATGCCAACGACGCCAAACTGTATGTTCCAGTGTCATCGCTACACCTGATTAGCCGCTACGCAGGCGGTGCAGAAGATAACGCCCCCTTGCATAAACTGGGCGGCGATGCCTGGGCGCGCGCGCGGCAAAAAGCGGCGGAAAAAGTCCGTGATGTGGCAGCGGAACTGCTGGATATTTATGCCCAGCGAGCCGCGAAAGAGGGATATGCCTTTAAGCATGATAAAGAGCAATACCAGTTGTTCTGCGACAGCTTCCCATTTGAGACCACACCGGATCAGGCACAGGCCATTAATGCCGTATTGAGTGATATGTGCCAGCCCCTGGCTATGGACAGGCTGGTGTGCGGTGATGTTGGCTTTGGTAAAACCGAAGTGGCGATGCGTGCTACCTTCCTGGCCGTTGAGAATAACAAACAGGTTGCGGTTCTTGTGCCAACGACGCTGCTTGCCCAACAGCACTACGACAACTTCCGCGACCGTTTTGCCAACTGGCCCGTACGGATTGAAATGCTGTCACGTTTTCGCAGTGCCAAAGAGCAGACGCAAATCCTGGAACAGGCCAGCGAAGGGAAAATTGATATTCTGATCGGCACACACAAGCTGCTGCAAAGCGACGTGAAGTGGAAAGATCTGGGGCTGCTAATTGTCGATGAAGAACACCGTTTCGGGGTGCGTCATAAAGAGCGGATTAAAGCGATGCGCGCTGACGTCGACATCCTGACGTTAACCGCAACACCGATCCCACGTACGCTGAATATGGCGATGAGCGGAATGCGCGATCTGTCAATTATCGCCACGCCTCCGGCACGTCGTCTGGCCGTTAAAACCTTTGTTCGCGAGTACGACAGCCTGGTCGTACGCGAAACCATTCTGCGTGAAGTGCTGCGTGGGGGACAGGTGTATTACCTGTTCAACGACGTAGAAAACATCCAGAAAGCGGCCGACAAGCTGGCAGAGCTGGTTCCTGAGGCCCGCATCGCCATTGGTCACGGGCAAATGCGCGAGCGCGAACTGGAGCGGGTGATGAACGATTTCCATCACCAGCGGTTTAACGTGCTGGTCTGTACCACCATTATTGAAACCGGTATCGATATTCCGACGGCCAATACCATCATTATTGAACGGGCCGATCACTTTGGTCTGGCACAGCTCCACCAGCTGCGCGGCCGCGTCGGGCGTTCGCACCACCAGGCCTACGCCTGGCTGCTGACGCCACATCCAAAAGCAATGACCACCGACGCCCAAAAACGTCTGGAAGCCATCGCCTCGCTGGAGGATCTGGGCGCAGGCTTTGCGCTGGCTACGCACGACCTTGAGATCCGCGGTGCAGGTGAATTGCTGGGCGAAGATCAAAGCGGCTCAATGGAAACCATCGGCTTCTCGCTCTATATGGAGCTTCTGGAAAATGCCGTTGATGCCCTTAAAGACGGACGTGAACCGTCGCTGGAAGATCTGACCAGCCAGCAGACCGAAGTCGAGTTGCGGATGCCTTCCCTGCTTCCGGATGATTTCATTCCGGATGTCAACACGCGTCTTTCGTTCTACAAACGGATCGCCAGCGCGAAAAACGAAAGCGAGCTGGAGGAGATCAAAGTGGAGTTAATTGACCGCTTTGGTCTGCTGCCAGATGCCGCCCGAAACCTGCTGGATATCGCCCGTCTTCGCCAGCAGGCACAAAAACTGGGGATCTGTAAACTCGAAGGGAATGAAAAAGGCGGTGTGATTGAGTTTGCCGAGAAAAACCACGTCAATCCAATGTGGTTGATTGGCCTGCTCCAGAAACAACCTCAACATTTCCGGCTGGACGGACCAACCCGTCTGAAGTTCACCCAGGAACTGGCAGAGCGCAAAACCCGCATGGAATGGGTTCGCCACTTTATGCGTCAACTGGAAGAGAACGCCATCGCTTAACCGGCTCAGCCTATGCCCCCGGTAACACAGTGATACCGGGGGTTACAATTTACAAACTCTTTGCAATCCACCTGGATTTCCCGACACTCCCATTCGCCATAATTATCATTACCCCCCTTAGATAACAATAACCTTATTATTTATATTGATTATGGTGATGATGACACCTTCACGTTTTACTCGCTGGATAACCTTGTTTGCGCTGGCCGCTACGGTGGCGATTGCGCTTCCTGCACGCGCTAACACCTGGCCACTTCCCCCGTCGGGGAGTCGGATGGTGGGCGAAAACCGTTTTCACGTCGTTGAAAACAATGGTGGTTCACTCGAAGCGATTGCAAAAAAATATAACGTCGGATTCCTGGCGTTACTGCAGGCAAACCCGGGCGTTGATCCCTATGTTCCCCGCGCAGGAAGCGTGCTGACCATTCCGCTGCAAACGTTGCTTCCTGATGCGCCACGCGAAGGCATTGTGATCAACCTTGCTGAACTGCGCCTTTATTATTATCCGCCGGGCAAGAATGAAGTCACCGTCTACCCAATAGGTATTGGCCAGTTGGGTGGCGATACGCTGACGCCAACAATGATCACAACGGTCTCGGATAAACGGGCTAATCCAACATGGACACCAACAGCGAACATCCGCGCCCGTTACAAAGCGCAGGGTATTGACCTACCGGCGGTTGTTCCCGCAGGCCCGGATAACCCAATGGGGCATCATGCTATTCGCCTCGCCGCCTTCGGAGGCGTGTACCTGCTGCACGGCACGAATGCCGATTTTGGTATCGGTATGCGCGTAAGTTCTGGCTGTATTCGCCTGCGTGATGACGATATCAAAACGCTCTACAGCGTGATCACACCAGGGACAAAAGTGAATATTGTGAATACGCCGATCAAGGTGTCTGAAGAACCTGATGGCACGCGGTTGGTCGAGATCCACCAACCATTGTCGAAAAACATCGGTGACGATCCGCAAACCCTGCCGATTACCCTGAATGACGCGATGTACCGCTTTAAAAACAGCGCCGGTACAGAAGGTGACGTGATGGAGCGAGCAATGGAAGCGCGTTCTGGTATGCCAGTGGATGTGACCCGGCATCATGATATTGCTCAGCAATCCCTGTAAGGCACGACGATAAAAAAAGGCCCCGCGCAAGCAGGGCCTTTTTTATTGCAGTGGCATAAATGAGGGTTTAGCCGTGCTTATTTGTAGATCACAGCAGTACCGTGCAGGGTGTTAGGACCTGTCACAGACGTAATGCGGAAAGATTTTGCGCCCATAGCTTCTGCTTTTTGTGCCAGTTGATCTTCCAGCGAGCTGAGATTAGTCCCTGCGTTGGCAGAAATTGTTCCTACTTTGTGTTGGTCTGCAGGAGTGGATTGCACTTCAACAGCAGCAAAGCTTGCAAAAGAGAGTGAGCTAAGCACAGCAGCAGCGATCAGGGTTTTTACGTTTTTCATGATTTTTACCTTTAGGCAGATGATTTTGAAGGTCGTAAGTTATTTACTTAACGATCGATAGATAAATAATAAGTGTGATCCACGTCACGCGTCAATATCTTTTTATAACGACCGTTAAATTAATTTTAATTCCGTTAATTTTCATACCCATATGATTAATTTATTTTTAAGCAATCAGCGCTGGTCGTGGCTCAGGAATATTTTTATAATGGTCGTTCAACAAACCAACAGAGGACCAACGGCAAATGACAACCGATATGACGAGTTGCGCAAAAAAAAGCCGTGGCCGACCAAAAGTGTTCGACAGGGAAGCGGCGCTCGATAAGGCCATGACACTCTTCTGGCAACATGGGTACGAAGCGACATCACTTTCCGATCTGGTGGAAGCCACTGGCGCGAAAGCTCCCACGTTGTACGCAGAGTTCACAAATAAAGAAGGGCTGTTCAGGGCTGTTCTGGACCGCTATATCTCGCGCTTTGCCGCAAAACACGAAGCCCAGCTCTTCTGTGAAGAGAAAACCGTTGAGCAGGCCCTGCGTGACTATTTCACCGCCGTCGCCACCTGCTTTACCAGCAAAGAGACACCGGCCGGATGTTTTATGATCAACACGTCGGCCACCCTTGCGGCATCATCCAGAGACATCGCCAATACGGTGAAATCGCGCCATGCCATGCAAGAAGAGACGCTGAGTTCGTTTCTGACCCAGCGTCAACAGCGCGGTGAAATACCTGCGCACTGTCATCCTCAGGAGCTGGCGCAGTACCTGAGCTGCATCTTACAGGGCATGTCAATCAGTGCCCGTGAAGGAGCTAGCCTGGAAAAACTGCAAAACATCACGCATACCACACTTCGACTGTGGCCAGAATTGCTTAAAGCATGATAATCAGGGCGGTTCGCCGCCCTTCCCCCTTTTCTTCCTCGCCATTGTTAAGTCTCTTCCCTCTCTAACCCCCTCATTTCTCTGGGTTGATAATGAGATTCTTTATCGGCAGTATTCGCATTTGCGTTTTACATCTATTTCACACTGCACCACGTGGTGTTTTGACCTGCCCATAAAAAAGAGCGAATGCTCAACAAGGAATGATGATGAAAAAGAAGAGCCTCTGGGTGCTCAATCCTGTATTGCTGGCAATCGCCATGCCGCTTTACGCCGACCAGACCAATGAAGATAACCTGGTCGTCAGTGCCAACCGCAGTCACCGTACCGTTGCCGAAATGGCACAGACAACGTGGATCATTGAACGCCAGGAAATTGAACAACAGGTTCAGGGCGGAAAAGAGTTCAAGGATGTTCTGGGACAATTGATTCCCGGAATGGATGTGAGTAGCCAGGGACGTACCAACTATGGAATGAACATGCGTGGCCGTTCTATCGTGGTATTGATTGATGGCGTGCGCCTCAACTCTTCTCGCACTGACAGCCGTCAGCTTGACTCTATTGATCCGTTTAACGTCGATCACATTGAAGTCATTTCGGGCTCGACCGCGTTATATGGCGGAGGCAGTACAGGAGGATTGATCAACATCGTCACGAAAAAGGGTCAACCTGAGACTCAGGTCGATCTTGAGTTGGGAAGCAAAACGGGGTTCAACAATAGCAACGATCACGATGAACGCGTTGCCACAGCCGTCAGCGGCGGTAACGACCATGCTTCTGGCCGACTTTCTGTTGCGTATCAACGCTTCGGGGGCTGGTACGATGGCAACGGTGATGCCTTAACCTTTGATAACACCCAGACGGGTTTGCAGCATTCGGATCGTCTTGATGTGATGGGAACAGGTACAATTGAAATCGACGATACTCGCCAGTTGCAGGTTGTGACCCAGTATTATAAAAGCCAGGGCGATGATGACTACGGGCTTTATCTCGATAAAAATATGAGTGCAGTTACAGGGACTGGAACAGCCCGTACTCGCAATGGTTTCAGTTCAGACCGTATTCCCGGGACAGAGCGCCATCTGATCAGCCTGCAATATTCTGATGCCGATTTCTGGGGACAGGAGCTGGTTGGGCAAGTTTACTACCGCGATGAATCCTTACGTTTCTATCCATTCCCGACCGTCGATAAAAATAAAAACATCACCAGTTTCGCGGCCTCTGAACAAAATACCGATCAATACGGAGCCAAGCTGACACTGAACAGTACACCGCTGAATGGCTGGCAGGTTACCTGGGGTCTTGATGCCGATCACGAGACATTTGATTCAAACCAGATGTTCTTTGACCTTGCCAACTCCGTCCCTTCTGGCGGTATGACGAACCGCTCTGTCTACACTACCGGCCGTTATCCGGGGTATAGCATCACTAACATCGCGCCATTCCTGCAAAACAGCTATGACATCAATGACATTTTCACCCTGAGCGGCGGTGTTCGCTACCAGTGGACAGAAAACCGCGTCGATGACTTTATTGGCTATGCCCAGCAGCAGGCAATCGCCAATGGTAAAGCATCCTCCGCTGATGCCATTCCTGGTGGTAAAACGGATTACGACAATCTGCTGTTTAACGCCGGGATCCTTGCGCATCTGACAGAGCGTCAGCAAGTCTGGTTTAACTTCTCTCAGGGGGTTGAACTTCCCGACCCAGGAAAATATTACGGCAATGGGGCCTATAAAGCCGCAGATGCGCAGGGCCACCTGGCGCTCGGCAAAAGTGTAAACCCGAATGACGCAAAACTTGAGGGTATCAAGGTTGACTCCTATGAGCTGGGTTGGCGTTACACAGGAAACAACCTGCGAACCCAAATTGCGGCTTACTACTCGTTGTCAGACAAATCTATTGATATCAACCGCAGTGATATGACTATCGATGTTAATCCGCAGGAGCGGCGTATCTATGGCGTGGAAGGTGCAGTGGATTACTTCATCCCGGATAGCACCTGGAGCATTGGCGGGAATTTCAACGTCCTGAAATCCGAGATCAAAACTAAGGGGGCATGGGAGAAATGGGATGTCACGCAGGCATCACCGTCTAAAGCCACTGCGTATGTTGGCTGGTCGCCTGAACCCTGGACGTTGCGTCTTCAGACGCAACAAACGTTCGACCTGAGCGATGCCGCAGGGAATAAAATTGACGGCTATAACACCCTCGATTTCCTCAGCAGCTACCAATTACCGCTGGGTAAATTATCCTTCAGCATCGAAAACCTGCTGGATAAACAATACACCACCGTCTGGGGACAACGCGCTCCGCTGCTGTACAGCCCAACCTATGGCAATGCAGCACTTTACGAGTATAAGGGCCGAGGCCGTACCTTCGGTCTGAACTACGCCCTGACCTTCTGAATCCATAAAAAAAGCTCCTCAGCCTGAGCGCCTGAGGAGCTAAGTTCAGAGAACCGCTTTTTTACACTTTGTTATTCAGTATCAACTGGCCATTCCCGTCCAACGGAATTTGTGTGCCAGGGTCTTTGTCCATGCGGATTTTGCCCTGCTGGTCGCCAATTTTGTAGGTTACGTCGTAACCCAACATTTTGTCTGATTTGTCGTATACCGTTTTGCAACGCTGCTGAGTCGTGGTGTAAGTGTCATTATCCTGCATCGCGCCCTGCACCTGATTACCAGCATAACCGCCGCCCAACGCCCCCACAACGGTAGCGACGTCTTTGCCTCGTCCACCGCCAAACTGGTGACCAATCACACCACCCGCAACTGCGCCGAGAACAGACCCGGCGATACGGTTTTCATCCTGTACAGGACGGCGATGTGTAACAGAGACGTTACGACATTCCTGACGAGGCGTTTTGACGGTTTCTTTAATGGGGGTTGCCGAAACAACCTGCGCATACTGCGGACCACGATCAAGTACGTTGAGACTGGCAACCGCAGCCACACCTAACGCGGCAGCTACGCCAATCCCTATACCCGCCAACATTGATTTATTCACGGGACTTCCTCCTTTGTTGCTATTGGTAACAATTCTGCAAGTCAGGACAGATTTCGCCAATCAGAATAAGGATCAAAATACGGGTGATTTCGGGAATATATCGTATTTAAGAGAACTCTTAAGCACGCTAACAGGGAAAACCAGCATGATATGCTAAAAGCCCCACCAGAAGCCGGTGGGGCGAAGAGATTAGTGCAGCTTCAGACGCGGGCGGATCACGCGGTTAATTCTGCCCACCAGCATCATCAGCCCGGTTTTAAAGTAACCGTGTAGCGCGATCTGGTGCATGCGATACAACGAGATGTACACAAAGCGCGCGATACGCCCTTCCACCATCATGGAGCCACGCATCAGGTTACCCATCAGGCTGCCAACCGTGGAGAAGTTGGAAAGCGAAACCAGAGAGCCGTGGTCTTTGTAGACGTAGGATTTCATCGGTTTGCCTTTGGTTTGCGCCAGAATATTGTGCAGCACGAGGCTTGCCATCTGGTGTGCAGCCTGAGCGCGCGGAGGGACAAATCCCCCTTCCGGGCGGGCACAGGACGCGCAGTCACCAATCGCGTAGATCTCAGGATCACGCGTGGTTTGCAGTGTCGGTTCCGTCACCAACTGGTTGATACGGTTAGTCTCCAGGCCGCCGATATCTTTCATGAAATCAGGCGCTTTAATGCCTGCAGCCCAGACCATCAGGTCCGCTTCAATGTACTCACCATCTTTGGTATGCAGACCACCGGCATCAGCACTGGTCACCATAGTTTGAGTCAGCACGCGTACACCCAACTTGGTCAGTTCGTTATGTGCTGCGCCAGAAATACGTGGAGGCAACGCAGGCAAAATGCGCTCACCGGCTTCAACCAGCGTCACATTCAGCGCTTCGTTAGTCAGCCCTTTGTATCCGTAGCTATGCAACTGCTTCACCGCATTATGCAGTTCTGCTGAGAGTTCAACGCCCGTTGCGCCACCACCAACAATGGCAATATTCACCTTGCCATTCGCACCCATATTACTGGTGTACTTCAGAAACAGATTCAACATCTCCTGATGGAAGCGACGCGCCTGATGTGGGTTATCGAGGAAGATACAATGATCTTTTACGCCCGGGGTGTTGAAGTCATTTGACGTACTTCCCAATGCCATCACCAGCGTATCGTAAGGCAGCTTGCGTTCCGGTACGAGCAGATCACCTTTTTCGTCGCGCAGTTCCGCAAGCGTAATGGTTTTGCTTTCGCGATTGATATCAACAACCGAACCCAACTGGAACTGGAAATGATGATTACGCGCATGCGCCAGATAGCTCAGCGCGTCAACGCCTTCATCCAGCGATCCTGTAGCCACTTCGTGCAACAGCGGTTTCCACAGGTGACTGTGGTTACGATCCACCAGCGTAATTTTGGCTTTTTTGCCGCGACCCAGCTTTTTACCCAGTTGTGTAGCCAGCTCCAGCCCGCCAGCACCACCACCCACAATCACTATCTTTTTCAATGGCGTAGTCAACGTGACCCCCTCAAATTATTAACCAATTGTTAATTAAAAGTTATAAACATAACCCTTAATTAACAACAAGTTACAGCACTGAAACCATTCAGGTGCATTGAGAATAACACGTCAGGCGCATTGGTCATACCAAAATTGATATGCATCAAGTTTTGATGTCTAAAAATCATACAGCTTCAGAAAAAAGAAGGCCCGGTAAGTAAAACTTACCGGGCCTGATAAGGTCGCAAGGATTGCTCAGCCTAGCGTTTTAAAGGCTTTGATGCGTTGCAGGTGCGGGGAGATATTCTTGAACTTATGCGTCTGTTCTTCGTCCCAGACGATTTCATAGTAATGATGTAACAGTTCCGCAGCACGCGTGCTGCTAAGCGCTTCATCATTGCGCGATAATATCACCAGACAACGATCGCGATTCTTCTCACGGAAGTTGCTGACGCATTTTGTCGCGATGTCCTCATATTCTTCAGGTCGATCTATCTTTCCTTCCATGTTCTCGTACGGGAACAGATTAGGATTGAATACCACCTGACGCATATCACACAAGAATCCGATACGTTCTGCCCAATACCCGCCCAGCCCAACGCCACAAATCAGCGGGCGCTCGTCAACATTGAGCTGCAGCATTTTGTCGACTTCCTTAAGTAAATGCTGCATATCATGCTTCGGATGACGCGTGCTGTAACTAATCAGCCGTACGTCCGGATCGATAAATTGCAGTTGCAGCACCTTCTCATGATTACCAGGGCTATTTGAGTCAAAACCGTGTAAATAGATGATCATCGTCTTCTCACCACGCTACACCCTCCGGGAGGGATTAAAGGCCTGCTTTATGTGCCAGCCAGCGCTCATTCAGCGCCTCAAGCTGTTCATTGATCGTCTTCCAGCGCGCGGAACTCATCAGCTCCTCACGGCTAAATGAACCTTTATGATACAATTGCGTAACACGCTCAGCATTGATCGGCGACAGGTTATCCAGCACGCTCACCGCCCCTTTACGATTATTGCAGACCAGGATCATATCGCAACCTGCGTCCAGCGATGCCTGTCCACGCTCCGCATAACTGCCCATGATAGCCGCGCCTTCCATGGACAAATCATCAGAAAAAATCACACCGTTAAAACCAAGCTCACTTCGCAGCACCGTGTTTAGCCAGTGCGCAGAACCACTCGCTGGCCGAGGGTCAACATCACTGTAGATAACATGCGCGGGCATGATGGCATCCAGTTTGTTATCGGTGATAAGTGAGCGGAAAACAGACATATCTTTGGCGCGAATGTCTGCTTCCGGACGCGGATCGCGAGGCGTCTCTTTATGAGAATCAGCCGTCACAGCACCATGTCCTGGAAAATGTTTCCCGGTGGTTTTCATTCCTGCATCATGCATTCCATCAATAAAACACGTGGCCATCGCCAGCGCCGTTTGCGGATCGGCATGATATGAACGCTCGCCAATCGCAGCACTGATATGCCCGACATCCAGCACCGGTGCAAAACTGATGTCGATATCCATAGCAATCATTTCACTTGCCATTAACCAGCCGGCATCCTGCGCCAGTTGACCTCCCTTCTCCGTTCCCAGCAACGCGGCAAAAGATTGTGCTGCCGGCAAACGGGTGAATCCTTCGCGAAAACGCTGTACGCGCCCACCCTCCTGATCCACGGCAACCACCAGACGATGGTGCGATGCCGCACGAATTTGCCGAACCAACTCACGCAGTTGCTCCGGGTCGTGATAGTTGCGGGTAAACAGAATCAGGCCGCCAACCAGAGGGTGCGCCAGAATCTCGCGCTCCTCCGCATCCAGCTCAAAACCTTCGACATCCAACATGACTGGACCCACACGAACCTCTCTTATCCTTTAATGTGTAACTGACGCCAGACGTCATCTGCCAGCGCGATAAATTGTTTGTCACCGGACTGCTGCCAGCGCAGCTCAAACCACCCAGCCATCAGCATTAATACCCACGGTCGCCAGGCTGCGACCTGCTGACGTAACTGCCTGATATCGATGTTTGCAATCTCAGCATACGTCAGTAGCAGACACTGACGCGCGGCTTCATCGGGAGTCCAGACTGCGGCAAGCTCAAGGGCTACATCGCCATCTCCTGCATACTCCCAGTCAATCAACCGCGCTCCGGCAGGCGTATGGACAATATTTCCGGCATGGACATCCATATGCAGTGGGGCGAGCCTCAGTGGCCGCGGTTCCCCATGTTTACGCAGTTGCCTGAGCTGAGCCAGCCAGAACGGTGTCCTCCGGGCGGGAGCGGCCTGTAGCCAATACTGCTCAAGCAGTGACGTAAGCGCGATTCGCCAGCCCAGACGCCGTTGACGGTGCAAATCATACAGCATGCTCACCAGCGTCGGAGCATCCGGCAGTTCACTTTTGATCTCACCCACAAGATACTCGACCGCCATCCACCCTTGCATAAAGAAGCGAGGCCTGGGCACAAGGGTGGCCGGAAGGCGCATCAGCGTATGGAATTGACGGCGAAAATGGAAGGCAGGAGCTGAGCGATCGTGGTGTTGACGCAATACCAGCCGATGCTCACCCAACTCAATAAGACAACTCGCGCCGCCAAGCCCGGACTGGGCTTGCGGCGCGACAAGACGATATTGCGGGAAATAACGCGTCAGGAGTTCATCACGCGTGATGTTATTGCTGCGTAACCGCACCTTTACCTGACCAGATAATCTCGCCTGTCTGAACCAGCATCAGTTGCATCTGCAGCGCTGGCGTATTGATGTTGCCCGTGGCATTGGAATACAGCACGTACTGTGCACCGACGTTACGGGCAATGCCGATCGCTTTACTGCGCGAACCCAGACTGTCCTGTGGTGACAAGCCTAGCTGTTGTTTTGCCATCGACAGTTGTTGTGCAGACACCAGCGTAAATTTGCCGTTGTTCGCTAGCGCATTGCGCAGCGTTTCCGTGGCATCGCCCGTATCAAGCGTTCCATTAGTGCGGTTATTCACGCTGTCCACCAGCAGAACACTGCCTGCCGTCACGCCCTGAGCTTGCAGCATTTTCCCCACCATTGGCTGCATTGCGCCGTTCCAGTCGTAATGACGAACCCGGGGTGCGGGTTGTGCATTTTCATCCGTATGTTCGATGGGACCCGGTTGAGCCGGGATCGTGGGAACAGATGGCACAGTTGGTTCGGGCTGTGTCGGCTGTGTGGGTTGTTCCGTACCCGGTTTAGCCTGCTCCACAGGGGCTGGCTCCTGTCCTGGTCGCGTCATACACCCAGCCAAAAAGAGTACAAATGCCGTAACGAGCGCAAAACGGCTCATATTCTTAATCAAGGTTCACCCCTTACAAATAAAGATAAAGTCTCACCTTATGCGCACCCAAATAATTTGCGCTACCGTAGAGCGTGACCGACGAATTTGCCGGTATCGTAACGCTACGCGGCGCTTCAAGTGGGTGCATTTCAAGACCTCTTACGTCATACCAGTAAAAGCGATAATGCACCGTTACTGGTTCGTGTCGTTCGTTATAAAGCGTAGAGGATGCAGAAGGCTGGATTTCACTAATGGTCAACGAAGGCTGCTCTGCCGTAATACCGGCAGCCAGCACAGAGGACTCCATAACCAGCGTCTGTTCATCGCTAACCGGAATGGCGGGTCGCGCACTGCACCCGACTATCGCCAGCGTAATAAACAGCGCTGCAATACGTCCTCTTAACATGTTAAAGACCTTTATGTGTCAGCATCGGACCTAACGGGCGTCCGCCCAACAGGTGCATGTGGATATGATAAACTTCCTGCCCACCATGGCGGTTACAGTTCATGATCAGACGATAGCCGTCTTCAGCAATCCCTTCCTGCTCCGCGATCTTCGCGGCCGCCGTCAGCATACGACCTAATGCCACTTCGTGCTCAGCTTTCACATCATTCACGGTCGGGATCAGAATATTAGGAATGATCAGGATGTGCGTCGGAGCCTGGGGTGAAATGTCCCGGAAAGCCGTCACCAGCTCATCCTGATAGACGATATCCGACGGGATCTCGCGGCGAATAATTTTACTGAAAATCGTTTCTTCAGCCATGACCTTTTCCTTTTCTGTTTAATCTGGCGTGGTGCGTCCGTCAGTAACACACCTTGTCGGTATTACTGTGTGACACAACACAAGAGTATGAGCGAGTTTCTCCTGTCCTTTCAACCTTATCCCTCGATTTCTTTCCTTATTGCCTACTGGCAGCCCGGAGAGTCACCACTCTTACTCTCTGATTCACTGAAACATTATTTCAGTTCCATTCGAAACATCTGTTTACATAGCTAATCACAATGCGTATATTTCGCATTTGCATTTTCATGCGCATTTTCAACATATAAAACGACGCCAGCTCAACACACCGGGACTGACGCTCGACCTTCACCATTCATTAAGGGTTTGATGATGTCTTTCATTAATCACACCAGGGATGGGCAACGTCAGCCTGTCGCAACGCCTTCGTTGCTGGCAGCCTGCATTGCTATGGCATTGACGCCAGCCGTAAGTTTCGCCGCCTCTTCTACTGAAGATACCGTTGTTGTCGACGGTGGATCTGATGATACACAGCCTTCATCCTCCGGCCAGGATCAGGACTACAGTGTAAAAACCACCACTACCGGCACGAAGCTGTTACTCGTCCCGCGTGATATTCCGCAATCTGTCAGCGTGATTAGTCAGCAACGAATGGCCGATCAGAACCTGCAATCGATTGGTCAGGTGCTAACAAATACCACAGGGGTAACTGCTCAGGTACAGGATAGCGACCGTAGCGTATTTTACTCTCGCGGCTTCTTTGTGAGTAATTATGCTTACGACGATCTGCCAACATCCATCAGTGAAGTATGGAACTTTGGTGATACCGCTGCCGATACGGCAATCTACGACCGCATCGAAGTTGTTCGCGGCGCGACGGGTCTGATGTCGGGCACGGGTAACCCCGCCGCCTACGTCAACATGGTACGTAAGCATGCAGACAGCAATGAATTCAAAGGCAATGTCTCTGCCAGCTACGGCAGCTGGGATAAACAGCGCTATGTGCTGGATCTACAAGCGCCACTGGTGGAGTCCGGTAAAGTCCGTGGTCGCTTGATCACCGGTTATCAGGATAATGACAGTTTCGTTGATAACTACCACTACCGTAAAAAATTCCTGTATGGCGTGGTTGATGCCGATGTTACTGACAGCACCACCCTCTCACTGGGTTATGAATACCAGGAAAGCAAAACAGAAGACCCGACCTGGGGCGGCCTGCCGACCTGGTACAGCGACGGTAGCAAAACACATTACAACAAGAGTCAGACAGTTGCCCCTGACTGGGCTTACTCTGACAAAGACAACACCCGGATATTCGCCAACCTGACCCAACGTTTCGACAATGGCTGGGAAGCCCATGTCAACGGGATGCATGCTGAAACGAATTTCGACTCCAAGCTGATGTACATGTCGGGTTATCCGGATAAAGACACTGGTGCAGGCATGGTGGGTTATGGTGGCTGGAACCGTGGCGAGCGCAAGCAAGATGCAGTGGATGCCTTCCTGCGCGGCGGCTTTGATCTGTTTGGTCGCCAGCATGAAATGATGTTTGGCGGCAGTTTCAGCCGTCAGCGTAATCACTACGATAACACTATGCCAGATGCACAGTACGGTATGGTTGATGTCGGTAACTTCAAGAACTGGAGCGGCAACATCGCGGACCCACAATGGACCCCGTGGAAGCTCTACAGTCAGGACGATATTCGCCAGACCTCAGCCTATAGCTCAGCTCGCTTCTCTCTGGCCGACCCACTGCACCTGATCCTGGGGGCACGTTACACCAACTATAACATTCGCTATAACCCTGCCGGCTCCCCGGACACCAGACTGGAGAGCACTAAAGATGAAGTGACGCCATATGCAGGCCTGGTTTACGACATCAACGAAGACTGGTCGACCTATGTCAGCTACACCTCTATCTTCCAGCCGCAGGACAAGCGTGATGCCAATGGCCGCTATCTCGATCCGACCACCGGGAAAAGTTATGAAGCAGGCGTGAAAGCCGACTGGTTCAACACGCGCCTGACCACGTCGATTGCTGTGTTCCGAATTGAACAAGATAACGTCGCCAATAACACTTACACCTATATGCCTAGCGGTGAGTCCATTTACGAATCTCTGGATGGCGTGGTGAGCAAAGGTATCGAGTTTGAACTGAACGGTGCGTTAACCGACAACTGGCAATTGACCTATGGTGCAACCCGTTACATCGCCGAAGATAAGAGCGGAAACGCAGTAAGTTCCGATCAGCCTCGCACCACCATGAAGTTGTTTACCCGTTATCAGTTGCCTATGTTGCCGGAACTGACCGTGGGCGGAGGCGTGAACTGGCAGAACAAAACCTGGACAGATGTAGCAGGTGCTCCCGCAAACAGAACCCGTGCAGAACAGGGCAGCTATGCACTGGTTAACCTGTTTAGCCGTTATCAGGTTACCAAAAACTTTGCCGTGCAGGGGAATATTAATAACCTCTTCGACAAAGAGTATTACGATTACGCCGGTTCGTACCTGGTATATGGTGCGCCGCTTAACTTCTCTGTTAGCGCAAGCTACGACTTCTAAGCATGCATTTCCAACAAAGGGAACCTGAGGGTTCCCTTTTTTTGTCCTAAATCTTCCGTCCACTCAGCGGGGGAGACATCAGTAAAAATCCGCCTTCTTAGAAGGCGGAATTGGTTACGCCCTGAAAGGGCGTACTAAAAACCTAAGGAAGAAGTCTCTGCCAGTCCTGTGAGATTTAAATCCAAAGACAATAAGGCAGAGCCAAAGCCTGTTGATGACCACGCCCACAGGACGTGCTTTTCAGTCGGCAATAAAAAAGGCAGCCTTCTGGCTGCCTTAGTCTCCCCGAATCACAACTTAGTTGCTGCGGATGTATTCATCCATTTCGGTTTTCAGGTTATCGGATTTAGTACCGAAAATTGCCTGAACACCAGAACCTGCAACAACTACGCCTGCTGCACCCAGTTTTTTCAGGCCAGCCTGATCAACTTTAGCAACGTCAGCCACGCTGACACGCAGACGAGTGATACATGCGTCCAGGTTAGTGATGTTTTCTTTACCGCCGAATGCTGCGATCAGTGCCGGAGCCATCTCGCTGGTTGCACCCGATTTCACGTCATCGGTAGCATCTTCACGGCCTGGTGTTTTCAGGTCCAGTGCTTTAATCAGCACGCGGAAGATGGTGTAGTACAGCACGGCATAGCACGCACCCACGATTGGGAACAGCCAGAGCTTGCTGCTGTTACCAGACAGAACGATGAAGTCGATCAGACCGTGAGAGAAGGACGTACCGTCACGCATACCCAGCAGGATACAGATTGGGAACGCCAGACCCGCCAGAATCGCGTGGATAACGTACAGAATCGGTGCAACGAACATGAAGGAGAACTCGATCGGCTCGGTGATACCGGTCAGGAACGAGGTCAACGCTGCAGAGATCATGATACCGCCCACTTTTGCACGGTTCTCTGGTTTAGCAGAGTGCCAGATAGCAATTGCAGCAGCCGGCAGGCCGTACATTTTGAACAGGAAGCCGCCAGACAGTTTGCCTGCAGTCGGGTCACCTGCCATGTAGCGTGGAATATCACCGTGGAAGACCTGACCCGCAGCATTGGTGTACTCACCAATTTGCATCTGGAATGGAACGTTCCAGATGTGATGCAGACCAAACGGCACCAGGCAACGCTCGATGAAACCGTAGATACCAAACGCCACAACTGGGTTCTGGTATGCCGCCCACTGAGAGAAGGTCTGGATAGCAGAGCCGATCGGTGGCCAGATGAAGGACAGGATCACGCCAGTGAAAATCGCTGCCAGACCAGAGATGATCGGGACAAAACGCTTGCCCGCAAAGAAGCCCAGATACTCAGGCAGCTTGATGCGATAGAAGCGGTTAAACATGTACGCTGCAATAGCACCCGAGATGATACCGCCGAGAACACCGGTATCAGCCAGGTGTTTCGCTGCGATTTCTTCAGCAGGTAAGTGCAGTACCAGAGGCGCAACTACAGCCATGGTTTTTACCATGATGCCGTAGGCGACAACTGCGGCCAGAGCGGATACACCGTCGTTATTGGTGAAGCCCAGAGCAACACCGATAGCGAAGATCAGCGGCATGTTAGCAAAAACAGACCCGCCTGCTTCGGCCATCACGTGGGAAACTACGGCTGGCAGCCAGCTGAAGTTTGCAGAACCGACACCCAGCAGGATACCTGCGATAGGCAGTACGGATACTGGCAGCATCAGCGATTTACCGACCTTTTGCAGGTTAGCAAATGCATTCTTAAACATAATTGAGAGTGCTCCTGAGTATTTGTGCTTTTTTTTACGCTTTCACGCATGGGCTCGGGGGGAGGACCGCGCCGTGGACAGGACATCTAAGCGCCCTTTATTTATTACACAGAGTAAAATAAATCCCTCTGACTTTGTTTGACGGCTATCACGTTTCAGCTTAAGGCGGACGAAAAACTTTCAGAGATTTACAAAAAGCATTTCTGGATGTGTCTAAATACACCGTCACCGCCCCAAATGAGGCGGTGAACTTTACTCGCTTTATTTATTAATTACGAGCCTAAAAAAAACAGGTGTATCAAACAGATTGCAGGCGGGCGGGGTCGATATGGAACAGCGTAGAGAAGTTTTCCGTCGTTACACGTGCCAGCGCTTCAATACTGACACCTTTCAGGACGGCCATATACTCCGCCACATCTCTCGTCATCGCTGGCTGATTTTCTTTACCGCGATGCGGTACTGGGGCCAGGTAAGGAGAGTCAGTTTCCACAAGCATGCGATCAAGAGGCACATAACGTGCCGCATCACGAAGCTGCTCAGCGTTACGGAAGGTCACAATCCCCGAGAACGAGATATAAAAACCTAAATCAAGCAGCTTGCCCGCCGTTTCTCTGTCTTCTGTGAAACAGTGTAGTACGCCACCGCAATCCGTCACCTTTTCTTCCTGGAGGATAGCAAGCGTATCCGCCCGGGCATCGCGGGTGTGTACAATAACCGGCTTATTCAGCTCACGACCAATGCGGATATGATGACGGAAAGACTCCTGTTGACGTGGCTTTGTTTCAGGCGTGTAAAAATAATCCAGCCCGGTTTCCCCCATGGCTACCACGCCCTCTTCCGCCGCCAGACGCCGCAGATCTTCTACATCGTACTCTTCGTCCTGATTCAAGGGATGTACGCCACAGGAAAAGACCACGTTATCGCGAACGCCTACCAGGTCACGCATAGTGCGATATCCCGGTAAAGTCGTTGCAACGGCCAGACAAAATTTCACATCACGGGCGGCGGCTTTTGCCAGCACATCGTCCACATTTTTATGCAGGGATTGATAATCCAGGCCATCGAGATGGCAGTGTGAGTCGACTAAAAACATGATGTCTCTCTCAGAGATGGGAAACAGGCAGCAATGTGCCTGGTTGCAGGTAATGTTCGATACGCAGTAACTGGTCTGTAAGTAAAAGCTCGCGATTCAGCCCGGTCACTGTTAAAAGTTGTTCACGACTCTGGCAGACATCGTGAAGGATGGCTCGTAGTGAAGCACCTGAAAGACGGTTTGCCAGCGTATTAACCAGTACCCAGACGTCTGGATTGGTTAATAGCGTTGCCCCTTGTTGCACTTTCAACGCATCAAGAAGCAGTGATGCCAGCCAGTGCAAACGTTCAGCACCCTGTTCATGGTTCAGAATACCTAACAAGCTCAACCAGTCACGGCTTTCCAGTGCAGACTCAACGCCCTGGCACAACAAGGTACGTTGCGACCAGACTTCAGGTGTCAACATAACCAGTGCGGCAGCAGGCGCGCCGCTGCAAAGTCGTAATGCCGCGAGCGCCTCGTCTTGTGACGTTGTCACCTCGCGCTCCAGCCACGCTAAAGCCCAGTTTTCCTGGGGGGCTGAAAGGTGATGAAGCTGACAGCGGCTACGTAATGTCGCCAGTAATCGGCCAGGTTCACGGCACGTCATGAAGAACCAGGTCTTTTCTGGCGGCTCCTCAAGCGTTTTTAATAATGCATTGGCCGCTGCCTCTGTAAGAAGCGCAGCATCTTTCAACCAGACAACCTTCGCGCCCCCCAGTCGGGCATGCTCATACAGCTTTTCACTGACTTCACGCACCGCATCAATGCCAAGCGTATTCTTCCCTTTCTCCGGCTCAAGGGTGTAATAGTCAGGATGCGTACCCGCCTGCATTAGCTGGCAGCCCCGGCATTTGCCGCAGCTCTTATGCCCTTCTGGTTGCTGACACATCAAAAACCGGGTGATGGCGTAAATCAACGCATCATCGCCCATTCCAGGTAACGCCTGAATCAGTAATGCATGATGCCCCCGACCAGCCTGATAGCTGCTAATCAGCTGTTCAAAGTGCGGGCGCAACCATGGATACCATTTCATGCCTGCAGCTCCTGTAGCCACTGAGTAACCGTTTCACGAATTGAATGGGTCACGCCTTCCAGTGATTGCGTAGCATCAATAGTTCGAATCGAACGATCCTGCCCGGCCAACTCCAGATAGCGAGCACGTGTACGGTTGAAGAAGTCCAGCGACTCTTGTTCAATGCGATCCAGCTCACCGCGAGCGCGAGCGCGTTTCAAGCCAACTTCCGGAGTCACATCCAGATAAAGTGTAAGATCTGGACGGAAATCCCCTAGCACAGCATCTCGCAGCGTCGCTAACATGTTCTGATCAATACCACGTCCACCGCCCTGATACGCCTGAGTAGACAGATCGTGACGATCGCCAATCACCCACTGACCTTTAGCCAGCGCGGGCTTGATGACCGTCTCAACCAATTGCACGCGCGCAGCGTAGAACATCAGCACTTCGGCTTTGTCATTGATAACTTCGTCGCCAACGGATTTGATATCCAGCACCAGGCTTCTCAGTTTTTCAGCCAGTTGTGTACCACCCGGTTCGCGGGTGAACACCATTTCCGTGATGCCCAACTCTTTGAGCGTGTCGACGACCACATTGCGGGCGGTGGTTTTCCCTGCCCCCTCTAGTCCCTCAATGACAATGTATTTACTGCGCATTTTTTTCCTTAAGTGCCTTCAGATAATCCTGAACAGAGCGATTGTGACTGGTAAGGTTTGTATTAAAGGTATGTCCACCTTTTCCGTCAGCCACAAAATAGAGATACGGTGTTTTTGCCGGATGTGCGGCGGCCTGTAATGATGCCTCACTCGGGGTGGCAATCGGGCCTGGCGGTAACCCACTAATCACGTAGGTATTATACGCCGTTGGCGTCTCCAGATCTTTCCTGCCGATCTTCCCGGTATAGTTTTCACCCATTCCATAGATCACCGTAGGATCGGTTTGCAGGCGCATGCCGATACGCAGTCGGTTGATGAATACTGAGGCCACCTGGTCACGTTCTGCTGCTACAGCCGTCTCTTTTTCGATGATTGAAGCCATCGTGACGAACTGGTTTTGATCTTTGTAAGGCAACCCATCCACACGCCCTTCCCATGCAGCATCCACTGCCGCGACCATCTTTTTGTGTGCGCGTTTCAGGATAGCGACATCGGTTGTGCCAGCCGTATACATCCACGTATCAGGCCAGAACCAGCCTTCAACCCACTCAGGGTGTTCAAATTTCAATACTTCAGCAACGGTCTGATAGCTATCATCTTTCAACGTATGCTTGATGTAGGGTGCGTCGCGCAGTTGTTTGAGATAATCACTCACACGCATTCCTTCAACAAAACGCAGCGGGAACTGCGCTTCTTTACCACTTTCCAGCAGTTGCAGCATGTCTCTTACCGTCATACCTGGAATAAAGCGATAAGTACCGGCTTTGAAATGCGATAATTCAGGCTCAAGACGGAGGAGCCACTGAAAGACTCGCGGCCGATTGATAACCTTATCACCATAAAGCTGCTCGCCCAGAGCCAGCCGCCCTGTACCCGCTTTCAGCGTAAAAATGGTCTCTTCTTTGATCAGAATTTTACTGTCCGCCAGTTGGCGGACTTTCCACACCCCAGCCCCACCAGCGATAGCCAGCACAACAACAAGGAGGAGGACAAAGCGCAACATTTTCTTCATGACGACCTGGTTTGTTCACATAACGGGGCTAAAAACTGAAAAAGTTCACGGGATGACCAGCGTTGTTCCCCATAAGTACACACGGGGACAACAGGCATCAATGCGTTACAGATGACAACTTCATCTGCGGATGATAGTGCATCCAGACTTGCGTTAACTTCGACAACGCGGAAGCAAGAGCGTGCCAGGTGTTGTAAACAAAACTGGCGCATGATGCCATCCACACCCGCCTGTTCCATCCCCGGTGTGAACACATCTGCGCCCTTCCGCCATAATAAATTAGCCGCACAGCATTCCGTAATGACCCCTTCGCTGTCAAGAACCAGCGCTTCGTCAGCATCTGACTGTTCAAGATGAGCGCGGATTAAGACCTGTTCAAGGCGATTGAGGTGTTTAATACCTGCAAGCATGGGGTTTCGCCCCAATCGTACCGGACTTAATTCAAGCCTAATCCCGTCACGACGCCAGCGGTCGTAATGGGCCGGATAATCCGAAACGGAGAGTATGCGGGTGGGATACTGGCAATTAGCACCGCTGTAACCACGGCCACCGCTTCCCCGACTGATAATCACTTTGAGCACACCGGTTTCTTTTCCTGCTGCCAGCCCGATCATTTCGCGCTGAAGCTCATCCCATTGCGTAAAAGAGATCAGCAGTTTCTCACAGGCACTCTTCAACCGCCGGATATGTTCGGCGAGAAGGCAAACCTCTCCGGAAAGGATCCTTGCAGTCGTAAAACAGCCATCACCAAACTGAGTCGCCCTGTCACTTGCAGGTAAGTAATCTTGCTCAAGGCCATTAATTAAAAACATGGTGGCTCCTTATGCGTGGTGATTCAGTCTGGCAGGCAGAATGGCACCGGACAAGGGGATAAAACTGAATAAAAAAGGTCCGACAAGCGGACCTTTTTTATTTTCCATCTGGCAATCAGTCTCAGACTTTTTTAAAGATCAGAGAACCATTCGTACCACCGAAGCCAAAGGAGTTGCACAGCGTATACTCCATGCCACTCACCTGACGAGCTTCGTGCGGAACGAAGTCCAGGTCGCAACCTTCATCTGGATTATCCAGGTTGATGGTCGGCGGAACAGCCTGATCGCGCAGCGCAAGGATGGAGTAGATAGATTCTACTGCACCCGCCGCACCTAACAGGTGACCGGTCATGGATTTTGTAGAACTCACCATAACACTGCGTGCAGCATCACCAAACACAGACTTAACGGCCTGAGTTTCGGCTTTATCCCCTGCTGGTGTAGATGTACCATGAGCATTGACATAGCCGATCTGGCCTGGTGTGATGCCCGCATCGCGGATCGCATTCACCATTGCCAGCGCAGCACCCGCACCATTTTCCGGTGGAGATGTCATGTGGTAAGCATCACTACTCATGCCAAAGCCAACGATTTCAGCATAAATTTTCGCGCCACGTTTTTTCGCATGTTCGTACTCTTCCAGTACGACCATACCCGCACCATCACCCAGCACGAAACCATCACGGTCTTTATCCCACGGACGACTTGCAGCCTGCGGGTTATCGTTACGGGTAGACAACGCACGTGCTGCACCAAAGCCACCAACACCCAACGGGGTACTGGCTTTTTCAGCACCACCTGCAACCATCGCATCAGCATCGCCATAAGCGATAATACGCGCCGCCTGGCCAATGTTATGCACACCGGATGTACAGGCAGTCGCGATAGAAATGCTTGGGCCACGCAGGCCAAACATGATGGTCAGATGACCTGCCACCATATTAACAATCGTTGACGGAACGAAAAATGTGCTGATCTTACGTGGGCCACCATTCATCAGTGATGTATGGTTTTCCTCGATTAAGCCAAGACCGCCAATCCCGGAGCCAATTGCGGCACCAATACGGGTTGCGTTCTCTTCCGTTATTTCAAGGCCAGAATCCTGCATGGCCTGAACGCCAGCGACAATTCCATATTGAATGAAGGCATCCATCTTGCGCTGTTCTTTGCGCGAGATGATCTCTTCACAGTTAAAATCCTTTACTAAGCCAGCAAATTTCGTTGCATAGGCGCTAGTATCGAAATGGTCGATTAGGCTGATGCCGCTCTGACCGGCAAGGAGAGCTTTCCAGGTGGACTCTACGGTATTGCCGACAGGAGACAACATGCCAAGTCCGGTCACAACTACACGACGCTTAGACACGTTTGTCCTCCAGGGAGGGATAAAAAAAGAGATTTGTGGGTCTAAAAAAGATAAAACTCAGGCGGTCGAATGACCGCCTGGAGATGTTCACTTACGCCTGGTGACCGTTGATGTAATCAATGGCAGCCTGAACGGTGGTGATTTTCTCAGCTTCTTCGTCCGGAATCTCAGTATCAAACTCTTCTTCCAGAGCCATTACCAGCTCAACGGTGTCAAGAGAATCTGCGCCCAGGTCTTCAACGAAGGAAGCGGAGTTCACAACTTCTTCCTGCTTAACGCCCAGCTGTTCGCCGATAATTTTCTTAACGCGTTCTTCGATAGTGCTCATACTCTTAAATTTCCTATCAAAACTCGCTTTCGCGATGGTTTTCGTAGTGTATAAAATGTTGAAAAATTTGCAACTAAATCCCGGCAGGTCTTACCACGATTTTACGTTATTTTGAGGCCATTCGCCCTAATAACGCAAATATTTTTCATCGTGGTTAAACCATGTACATCCCGCCGTTGACGTGGAGAGTCTCACCAGTGATGTAACTCGCCTCGTCAGAGGCTAAAAATGCAACCGCGCTGGCAATTTCTTTTGGATCGCCTAAACGACCCGCAGGAACTGCTGCCAGCGTACCCGCACGCTGCTCATCAGTCAGCGCACGCGTCATGTCCGTTTCAATAAAACCCGGAGCAACAACGTTTACAGTAATACCGCGGGACGCGACTTCACGTGCCAACGATTTACTGAAACCGATCAGACCTGCTTTCGCCGCAGCGTAGTTAGCCTGACCAGCATTTCCCATGGTACCAACCACGGAACCAACAGTGATAATACGACCATGACGCTTTTTCATCATAGCGCGCATTACCGCTTTTGACAGACGGAAAACAGATGACAGGTTGGTTTCGATAATATCGTTCCACTCATCATCTTTCATTCGCATCAGCAGGTTGTCGCGAGTGATACCGGCATTATTTACCAGAATATCGACTTCGCCAAACTCTGCACGAATATTTCCCAGAACAGATTCGATAGATGCAGGATCGGTCACATTCAGTACCAGACCTTTACCATTTGCACCAAGATACTCACTGATGGCCTGAGCGCCATTCTCGCTGGTTGCTGTACCAATCACTTTCGCGCCACGCGCAACCAGTGTTTCAGCAATTGCACGCCCGATACCACGGCTTGCGCCGGTAACCAGTGCGATTTTTCCTTCAAAACTCATGGTATTCCTCTTTTATTGCGAGAGTGCCGCTGACATCGCTTCCGGCTCGTTAATCGCCGAGGCAGTCAGGGTGTCAACAATACGTTTTGTCAGACCGGTGAGGACTTTACCAGGACCAACTTCATACAGATGTTCAACGCCTTGCGAAGCCATAAACTCAACGGTTTTCGTCCACTGTACAGGGCTGTAAAGCTGGCGAATCAGTGCATTACGGATAGCTTCCGGTGCAGTTTCGCATTTAACATCAACGTTGTTCACAACAGAGATTACCGGGGCATTAAACGTAATTTTTTCCAGTTCAACCGCCAGTTTATCTGCTGCAGGCTTCATCAATGCGCAGTGAGATGGCACGCTTACCGGCAGCGGCAGCGCGCGTTTTGCACCAGCTGCTTTACAGGCAGCACCGGCACGCTCAACCGCTTCTTTATGACCGGCGATAACCACCTGCCCAGGAGAGTTGAAGTTTACAGGTGAAACCACCTGACCTTCCGCCGATTCTTCGCATGCTTTCGCAATAGCGGCATCATCCAGGCCAATAATCGCTGACATTCCGCCCGTACCTTCCGGCACAGCTTCCTGCATGAATTTACCGCGCATTTCGACCAAGCGAACAGCATCCGCAAATGCAATCACTCCAGCACATACCAGAGCAGAGTACTCACCCAGGCTGTGACCAGCAAGCAGAGCAGGCGCTTTGCCACCCTGCTGTTGCCACACACGCCACAGTGCAAATGATGCGGTCAGCAATGCAGGCTGTGTCTGCCAGGTTTTGTTCAGTTCTTCAGCCGGGCCCTGTTGCGTCAGTGCCCAAAGATCGTAGCCCAGCGCATCGGACGCTTCACGGAACGTCTCTTCAATTACCGGATAGGTCGCCGCCATATCAGACAGCATACCCATAGCCTGAGAACCCTGACCTGGGAACACAAAAGCAAATTGCGTCATCTTTTTATCCTTATACTAGAAACGAACCAGCGCGGAACCCCAGGTGAAACCGCCACCAAAGGCCTCAAGCAAGACAAGTTGACCGCGTTTGATTCGTCCATCACGTACCGCCTCATCAAACGCACAAGGTACTGATGCCGCAGAAGTATTACCGTGACGATCCAAAGTCACAACAACGTTGTCCATCGACATACCCAGTTTTTTGGCCGTTGCGCTAATGATACGCAGATTCGCCTGATGCGGTACAAGCCAGTCGAGCGCAGTGCGTTCGAGATTGTTTGCTTCCAGCGTTTCGTCAACGATGTGCGCCAATTCAGTCACTGCCACTTTAAACACTTCATTACCTGCCATTGTCAGGTAAATCGAGTTGTCCGGATTCACGCGATCCGCGTTAGGCAGCGTCAACAGCTCGCCGTAGCTACCGTCAGCATGTAAATGCGTGGAGATGATACCAGGCTCTTCTGACTGCCCGAGCAGCACAGCGCCAGCACCATCACCAAAAATAATAATTGTCCCGCGATCTTCTGGATTGCAGGTACGTGCCAGAACATCAGCACCGATAACCAGCGCATACTTCACTGCGCCAGATTTCACATACTGATCGGCAATGCTTAGTGCATAGGTAAACCCTGCACAAGCAGCGGCAACATCGAATGCCGGGCAGCCCTTAATGCCAAGCATATTTTGAACCTGGCATGCCGCACTTGGAAACGCATGAGTCGCGGAGGTGGTAGCTACCACAATCAAACCGATCTGTTCTTTATCGATGCCAGCCATTTCGAGTGCGCGCTGTGCGGCCTCATAGCCCATGGTAGCAACCGTTTCATCTGGCGCGGCGATACGGCGTTCACGGATACCTGTGCGTGAGACAATCCACTCGTCAGACGTATCTACCATTTTTTCCAGGTCGGCGTTAGTTCGCACTTGTTTTGGCAGATAACTGCCGGTACCTATAATCTTCGTATACATGTACGCTCAGTCACTTTTTGCTAATACAGATTCCAGGCGAGCGGCAATCCGCTGTGGGACTTGTCGCTGCACCGCCTGCACTGCCTGTTCAATCGCGACAGAAAATGCTCGCTGATTGGCAGCACCGTGACTTTTAATCACAATGCCGCGCAATCCTAACAGACAGGCGCCATTATACTGGTCGGGGTTGAGGTGACTGAATCGCCGCGTCAGGCTTTTTTGTAACCAACGCTTCAAAATAATCAGCCACCAGGACCTTTTTTTCCCTTCGCCCTGCGATTTAAGCAGCGAGAGGAACATTCTTACGACCCCTTCCATGGTTTTCAGAGTTACATTTCCGGTAAAGCCATCACACACCAGCACATCAGTTTTTCCCGTCAGCAACTCGTTAGCTTCGAGATAACCAATATAGTTGATAGAAGGAACCTGTTTGAGTAATTCAGCAGCATCGCGAATGCTGTCCAGGCCTTTTGTCTCTTCTTCACCGATATTCAGTAACGCCACGCGGGGATTATTGATTCCGAGTACATCTTCAGCCAGCACTGAGCCCATTACGGCAAATTGCGCCAGCATTGTACTATCACAATCGACGTTTGCACCCAGATCAAGCACCACCGTTTTGCCCTTTTGCTGGTGCGGCAGTACCGTCACCAGCGCCGGACGCTCAATCCCCTCGATGGGTTTGAGCAGTAATTTTGCAAGTCCCATCAGCGCACCGGTATTTCCCGCGCTGACGCAAGCCTGCGCTCGCCCTTCTTTCACCAGCTCCAGCGCAACTCGCATAGAACTACCACGGCTATTGCGAATAGCCTGTGATGGTCGTGCATCACTGGCAATAACTGACTGCGCAGGAATTATCTGCAGACGAGAACGTTGTTCGAAGTCAGCTTTTGCAAGTAATGGCGTGATGGTGTCGGGATTACCGACTAAAAGAAGTGTGAGTTGCGAATTAGAATTCAGTGCCTGCAATGCTGCAGGCACTGTCACGGATGGGCCAAAATCTCCCCCCATGACATCTAACGCCAGGGTTAGACGTGTCAAGGTATCTACGCTGCCCGGTTTGGTGATTCCCCGCTTGCGCGGGGAAATCCTCACTAAGCCTCATCACGCTTGCGCGTGATTACTTAGTGATAACCTTGCGGCCGCGGTAGAAACCGTCAGCAGTGATGTGGTGACGCAGGTGTTTCTCACCAGAAGTCTTGTCTACAGACAGGCTGGTAACTGCAGTCAGCGCGTCATGGGAACGACGCATGCCACGTTTGGAACGGGTTGGTTTATTCTGTTGTACGGCCATGGACCTTACTCCTCAATTACTTACGCTTTAAGCTGGCTAATACGGCAAATGGGTTTGGTTTTTGCGCTTCATCAGGCAATTCCCCAAAGACCATGTCCGCCTCGGACACTTCACAGTGTTCAGAATCATGCACCGGAACTACTGGCAAGGTGAGGATGATTTCATCTTCGACCAAAGCAAGCAGATCGATTTCACCGAATTCGTTAACCTCAATCGGCTCATACGCTTCCGGGAGTGCTTCAGCCTGTTCGTTAGAACGAACCGGACTGAAACAATATGTTGTGTGAACATGTTGTACAAACGGTTTCCCGCAACGCTGACACTCGAGCGTTACCGTCACCTTTGCATCGCCGGTCAAAACGGCAAGGCGCTGGTTATCGATAGCAAACGACATGCTACATTCTACATCACTGTCCACACTGACTACAGATTCGGCAATACGTTCAGCCTGATCGGAAGTATAGATACCTTCGTAATCAAGGCGTTTTTGAGCCGTACGAACCGGATCAAGAGTCAGGGGTAATTTTACCTTTTGCATAGGGCGCGCATATTAACTTTGTAACGTCATATAGTCAAAGAAAAAGGCAACCTGGGCTGCCTTTTGCCAATTATTCGCACACATTGCGGCCAGTAGTTTAAAATGGCTGGCATCGATACGCTATATCTGGTGATAAAAATATGCCAAATCTCGTTCTCGCCTCGACATCACCCTACCGCCGAATGCTGCTGGAAAAGCTCGGGATCCCATTTGAATGCGCAGCGCCGACTGTAGATGAGACGCCACAGCCAGGAGAATCACCACGTCATCTGGTCACTCGTCTGGCTCAGGAAAAAGCACAATCACTGGCCGCTCGTTATCCCGCACATCTGATTATAGGTTCAGATCAGGTTTGTGTACTGGAGGGTGAAATCACCGGAAAACCTCATACTGAAGAAAACGCGTGCCGGCAGCTCATGAGCGCACGCGGCAATATTGTTACCTTTTATACCGGGCTTGCACTGTATAACTCTGCATCCGGGCATTTACAGACCGAGTGCGAACCTTTCGATGTACACTTTCGCCATCTCAGCGAGCAAGAGATTATCGACTATGTGCGTCGGGAACGTCCACTGAACTGTGCTGGCAGCTTTAAAAGCGAAGGCCTGGGAATTGCGCTCTTTGAAAAACTGGACGGCCGTGACCCAAACACGCTTGTCGGGCTTCCACTAATTGCCCTGTGCCAGATGTTGCGCCGCGAGCACTTCAATCCGCTGACGGCATAAAAAAACCGGCTACAGCCGGTTTCTTTATCACATTGCGTTTCTCAAAACCTTAAGGCAACGCTTCAGTTGTTCATCCATTGGCGCTTCAATACGCATCACCTCACCCGTTCCCGGATGGGTAAACTTCAGCGCTGCGGCATGCAGGAACAGACGTGATAACCCCGTCCCGGCGAGTTGCTTATCGAACTCACGGTCGCCGTAGCGATCGTCGAATGCGATAGGATGTCCGGCATGTTGCGTATGGACACGGATCTGGTGTGTGCGACCCGTGACCGGGCTACAGCGTACCAGCGTGGCAAATTCATAACGCTCTTCTACTTTGAAACGCGTTTCTGAGGGTTTGCCTTCCTGGCTTACACGCACAATGCGCTCGCCGCTTTGCAGAATATTTTTCAGCAAAGGAGCCTGAACTACTTTGACATGGGATTGCCACTGACCACGGACCAGTGCCAGATAATCTTTCTGCATCCCCTTCTCGCGTAATTGCTCGTGGAGCGAGCGCAAAGCAGAACGCTTTTTCGCCACCAGAAGAACACCAGACGTATCACGATCCAGGCGATGCACTAACTCCAGGAAGCGCGCCTCTGGTCGTAATGCCCGCAGTCCCTCAATGACACCGAAGCTTAGGCCGCTACCGCCGTGTACTGCTGTACCGGAAGGTTTGTTCAACACCAGAATATGATCGTCCTCATAGAGGATCACATCACTCAGGGCCGCGACTTTCTGCAACTTAGGTGAAACCACTTCCTCTTCACGCTCCGCAACGCGGACAGGAGGGATACGCACTTCATCGCCGGCTTCTAGCTTGTACTCAGGCTTCACGCGCTTTTTGTTCACCCGAACTTCGCCTTTACGCAAGATGCGATAAATCATGCTTTTCGGCACACCCTTTAATTGAGTGCGCAAAAAATTGTCGATTCGTTGCCCTGCGTAGTCATCCGCGATGGCAATTATTTTTACCGATGGAGTCTCTGTTTTCATGGTTGGCGATTCTAAATATCGTCAGCCATTAGCGCCACTCATTTTTCTATGCTTATATTTACTTTTATCCGGCCCGCTTCCCTTTCACGCAATCGATTTGGTGGTTATTAAACCAATCACCGCTTTGAAGTGGAGAAACTGTGAGTAACCGGGTGATAATTGGTAAAAGTCATCTTGCTATAACCCGGCGAGCAGTGGAATAATGAGGCTGTTTTCCGTGTTAAATCCTGGTTAAGTAAGGATGTCGACGGAATGACCAATTTTGTCTGACCGATCATCCACGCAGCAATGGCGTAAGACGTATTGATCTTTCAGACAGTTAGCGGGCTGCGGGTTGCAGTACTTCCCGGTAAATGGAATATTCTCTGGAGAGTTTTACCCAGGCTGTTCCCCTGATAATTGCGCTGTATTTCCCTATGAAATACAGGCAACCGACACTCTGCGCCTCTTAAGCGAGCGACAACCGTGAGGTTGGCGACGTGAACAGTCACGAGGCCATCGGTTCATACCCCGGAAAGCGTCACCTTGCCCGCAGCTTTGTCGTCAATGTAAGAATAATGAGTAAGTTACGATGAAAAGAATGTTAATCAACGCAACTCAGCAAGAAGAGTTGCGTGTCGCCCTTGTGGATGGGCAGCGTCTGTACGATCTGGATATTGAAAGTCCTGGACACGAACAGAAAAAAGCGAACATTTACAAAGGCAAAATCACCCGCATTGAACCCAGCCTTGAAGCCGCATTCGTTGATTATGGTGCTGAGCGTCACGGTTTCCTTCCTCTTAAAGAAATTGCCCGCGAATACTTCCCTGCCAACTATAACTCCCATGGTCGCCCGAACATTAAAGACGTTCTGCGTGAAGGCCAGGAAGTCATCGTCCAGATCGATAAAGAAGAACGCGGCAACAAAGGCGCTGCGCTGACCACCTTTATCAGCCTGGCAGGTAGTTACCTGGTTCTGATGCCAAACAACCCGCGCGCGGGTGGTATCTCCCGTCGCATCGAAGGCGACGATCGCACTGAACTGAAAGAAGCGCTGGCAAGCCTCGAATTGCCAGATGGTATGGGTCTTATCGTTCGTACTGCGGGCGTGGGTAAATCTGCAGAAGCGCTGCAGTGGGACCTAAGCTTCCGCCTGAAGCATTGGGAAGCTATCCAGAAAGCGGCTGATAGCCGCCCTGCACCATTCCTGATTCACCAGGAGAGCAACGTTATTGTACGTGCTTTCCGTGACTACCTGCGTCAGGACATTGGTGAAATTTTAATTGATAACCCGAAAGTGCTTGAGCTGGCTCGCCAGCACATTGCGGCATTGGGACGCCCAGATTTCACCAGCAAAATTAAGCTCTACACCGGTGAGATTCCGCTGTTCAGCCACTATCAGATCGAATCTCAGATCGAGTCTGCCTTCCAGCGTGAAGTGCGTCTGCCGTCAGGCGGTTCCATCGTTATCGACTCCACGGAAGCGCTGACCGCTATCGACATCAACTCCGCACGTGCTACTCGCGGCGGAGATATCGAAGAAACGGCCTTCAATACAAACCTTGAAGCTGCCGATGAGATTGCCCGCCAGTTACGCCTGCGTGACCTCGGTGGCCTGATCGTTATCGACTTCATCGATATGACGCCGGTACGCCACCAGCGTGCGGTAGAAAACCGTCTGCGTGAAGCGGTACGCCAGGACCGTGCACGTATCCAGATTAGCCATATTTCTCGTTTTGGCCTGCTGGAAATGTCGCGTCAGCGACTCAGCCCGTCACTGGGTGAGTCGAGCCACCATGTGTGCCCACGCTGTAGCGGTACGGGTACAGTGCGTGATAACGAATCGTTGTCTCTCTCTATTCTGCGTCTGATTGAAGAAGAAGCATTAAAAGAGAACACCAAAGAGGTTCATGCGATTGTGCCTGTGCCTATCGCGTCCTACCTTCTGAACGAAAAACGTGATGCAGTTAGCGCTGTAGAATCACGTCAGGGTGGTGTTCGTTGCATCATCGTGCCAAACGATCAGATGGAAACGCCACACTACTCCGTGCTGCGTGTCCGCAAAGGTGAAGAGACCACTACACTTAGCTACCTGCTGCCTAAGCTTCATGAAGAAGCAATGGCTCTGCCTGCAGATGAAGAACCCGCTGAGCGCAAACTGCCTGAGCAGCCAGCGTTAGCTACCTTCATCATGCCTGAAGCACCGCCAGAACCTGTGCAGGAAAAAACCGTGGCACAACCTGCCACGCAGAAACCTGCGGCGGCAGCGAAAGCATCGTCAACTGAACCTGGTCTGCTGGGTCGTTTCTTCGGCGCACTGAAAAAAATGTTTGCAGGCGAAGAAGTTCAGCCGGAACAGCCGAAAGTCGAGCCAAAAGAAGAGAAACAAGAACGTCCGCAGGATCGTCGTAAACGACAAAATAATCGTCGCGACCGTAATGATCGCAACGATCGTAATGAGCGCCGTGATAATCGTTCTGACAACAACGAAGGCCGCGAACCGCGCGAAGACAACCGTCGTAACCGCCGCGAGAAACCACAGCAAAATGTGGAAGATCGTGAAATTCGCCAGCAGGCGGGTGATGAGCCGGAAAAAGCCAAACAACGTGACGAGCAGCAGCAACCTCGCCGCGAGCGCAACCGTCGTCGCAACGATGAGAAGCGTCAGGCGCAGCAGGAAGTTAAAGCACTTAACCGTGAAGAACCTGTTGAGCAACCGGAAGCGGAACAGGAAGAGCGAGCACAGGTTGTTATGCCACGCCGTAAACAGCGCCAACTGTCGCAGAAGGTGCGCATCGGTGGTGAGCAAGCGGAAAATACCTCTGTGGTCACCGATGAGCCGAAAGCGGATATCGTGCCGAACACGCAACTGGCAAAAGTTGATCTGCCAGCCGTTGTCGACAACAGCACCGAACACGATGAAAACAGTGAGGGCCGTGATAACGCCGGTATGCCTCGCCGCTCCCGTCGTTCCCCACGCCATCTGCGCGTAAGCGGCCAGCGTCGTCGTCGTTACCGTGATGAGCGTTATCCGACTCAGTCCCCAATGCCACTTACCGTAGCCTGTATGTCTCCGGAAATGGCTTCAGGTAAAGTCTGGATCCGCTATCCGGTTACACGCCCACAGGACCAGCAGACCGAAGAGCGCGTCGCTACCGAAGAGGCATTTGCTCCTGTCGAAACAGCACACGAGGTGGTGACTGAAGCCGCTGCCGTTATTGAGTCGCAGACTATTGTGGCTGAGCCACAAGTTGCTGAAGTGGAAACTGCGCATCCTGAAGTGATTACTGCACCGGTTGATGCCGAACCGCAGATCGTTCCTGAAGCAGAAACCGTGGTTGCCGAACAGGTTACTGAAGAGGCTGAACCTGCTGCACCTGCAGCTGTTGTCACCGAAGACGTTGTGGTTGAGGAAACGCCAATAGCGGTTGAAACCGCCCTTGAGCCGGTAAAAGCCATTGAAGTGGCTGAAGTTAGTGTTCCAGAAGTAAATGCTGAGCCGGTCGTTCATGTAACCGAACAAGCTCACGTTGCTTCTGCGCCAATGACTCGCGCACCTGCCCCGGAATACGTTCCGGAAGCGCCACGTCAAAGCGACTGGGTTCGCCCGGAGTTTAACTTCGAAGGTAAAGGTTCCGCTGGTGGTCACAGTGCTACGCACCAGGCCACAGCTCCTGCAACCCGCCCACAGCCTGTTGAATAAACAGAGGTAAGATCTAAAAAGCCGACCTCCGGGTCGGCTTTTTTATTTACGCTGGCTTCACAGGCGTTCTCATTCCCGCAATTTCTGGCATCACCTGCCTCATCATGTCAAGAAACCGCCGCAATCTTGCCGGGTAGTACCGGGACCACGGATAAACCAGATGAACGGGCAATGCTTTCGGCTGCCAGTCAGGCAACAGATGAACCAGCCGCCCTTCCCGAATATCGTCGTCAACAATCCAGCTTGAGACAACCGCCACACCCAGCCCCGTCAGCACCGTATTACGTGCAACATACAAGCTGTCGGTACTCAGACGTGGCGTAATGGCAATTCGGGTAGGCTGTGGCGACATGCCGTCAAAGAGTTCGATGTGTTGCTGGTAGAAAGTATTGATGGCAATCCAGGGAAGACGCGCGAGATCGTCTGGCGTCCGTACCGCTGGAAACTGGGCTAAAAGCGCCGGTGATGCCACCACACTTCGGGGAACTTCCGCCAGCAATACGGAAACGGTAGCGGGGTCAATGTCAGCCCCAACACGGATCGCGCAATCAAGATTGTCGCTCAGAAAGTCTACCGACTTATCGTTCAGCATCCACTCAACGGTTAGCTGCGGATACCGCTGCAAGAACTGTGTTAAGGGGTTAAGGAGCTGCTCCTAGCCGAATGCATGTGGCACACGAACCCGTAAAACCCCAACAGGCTCATCTTCGGTCTGTCCAACTTCATCTTCCAGCGCCAGCCAGCTATCAATCACTCGTCTGGCATGCTGATAACAGCGCTCGCCGTCATCGGTGAGCTTTGTGGCATGGGTTGTGCGAAGCAACAATTTTACACCCAATAGTGTCTCCAGCGACTGCAGACGTCGGCTCACCGTAGCCTGTGTTGTCTCGAGCTGCCTTGCTGCCGCAGAGAGTGAACCCGTTTCAACAATGCGAACGAATGTTCGCATTAATTCCACTCTATCTATACGCTCAGATCGTTTCATATTGTTAATGGTTATACGTATAACGTATAAGTGTTTTACCACCGGGCACTCTACCACCGCAAGGCGCAGTACTGAAAAATAGCCTCACACCACGACTGAGGAACGTCTTATGAAAACAAATACTGCCACCCATGCCGCGAGTCGCTGGGTTATTTTTATGCTGGCTCTTGGGGCTGGCTTTAGCGTGGCGTCGATTTATTACGCGCAACCGCTGTTACCCCTGATGGGTTCCGGCCTTCATTTGAGCATTGAAGGCATGGGGATGGTCCCCACTCTGACACAAGCAGGTTATGCACTGGGCATACTCTTTCTTCTGCCTCTGGGTGACCGCCACGATCGCAGAACGCTAATCCTGCTTAAGAGCGCCGCGCTGGCACTCTTCCTGTTGGGCTGTAGCCTGGCCGGGCAATTGCACACGTTATTACTGGCAAGCCTGCTGATCGGGATGGCTGCGACAATGGCCCAGGATATTGTTCCAGCCGCTGCAATCCTTGCGCCAGAAGGAAAGCAAGGCAAAACCGTAGGTACTGTTATGACGGGCCTGCTACTGGGTATTTTACTGTCCAGAACCGTCAGCGGTGTGGTAGGCGAAGCCTTCGGCTGGCGAGTGATGTATCAGTTGGCTGCAGCGAGCATTACCTTCATCGGCGTCGTGATGTGGGCTGTCCTTCCCCGTTTTGCGATCCACTCGACGCTGAGTTATCCGGCGTTAATGCGCTCAATGGAACATCTGTGGCGTCGCTACCCGGCATTGCGTCGTGCGGCACTGGCTCAGGGTTTTCTCTCGATTGCCTTCAGCGCATTCTGGTCGACGCTCGCCGTTATGCTGCTTGAGCGTTACCAGTTGGGCAGTGCTGTAGCAGGCGGATTTGGTATCGCGGGGGCAGCAGGTGCGTTAGCAGCTCCGTTGGCAGGTGGTCTGGCAGACAAACTGGGCGCAGGAAAAGTCACGCAACTCGGTGCGGCGTTGGTAACACTCTCCTTTGCCGCAATGTTCCTGATGCCAGCTCTGGGTGTTCACGGGCAACTGATTCTGATCTCCCTCTCCGCCGTCGGCTTTGACCTCGGTCTGCAATCAAGCCTCGTCGCACATCAGAACCTGGTCTACAGCCTCGAACCACAAGCTCGGGGTCGCCTGAACGCATTGCTGTTTACCGTGGTGTTTATTGGAATGGCCCTGGGCTCCGCTTTAGGCAGCAACATTTACAGCGTTGCTGGCTGGTCAGGCGTGGTGGCACTGGCTACCGTCTGTGGCGCAATCGCCCTTGCTATTCGATTTATTGAAAATGCGCGAGTAGCAGCCTCTGTGCAGACTCCGTCACTGTAAAAAAAATGCCCAATCCAGAAACCCGGATTGGGCAGCAAAAACATGTCCAGTTTCAAGACATGTTCTAAGAGGTCTGAATGTTATTTATTAAGCTGGAACAGAGACATACCCTGCATGTCACTGAACGCTTTATACGATGCCTGCAATGCAGCCTGCTGCATGGTGTAAGACGAAATAGCCGAGTTCCAGTCAACATCAACCAGGTCACTCATCTGCTTAGTCTGTCCCAGTGCACGATCGTCACCCAGCGTATCAAGTTGACTCAGTTCATTCATCTTTGTACCAATGTCTGCACGAACCGTCAGAACGTTCTCCAGCGCATTATGCAAACCGCGATTAGCCACACTCATATTGGCACTTTCAATCTCAGCCTGAGCCTGATTGCCTTCAACCGGAGTGTTCAACGAGGTGATCACATTATCCAGGATCTTGAAGAGGTTCTTTTCCGGTGTAGCACCACCAGGTTCTGGGGTTGCGTTGCTGGTAAAGCTGGCAAAAACCTCAGTTCCGGTATGGCTAATCTGCATGGTACGTGCCGCATCAACCTGCTGGCTAATTGCCGTGCTTCCGCCATTGTAGTCACCGGTTGCCTGGTCAAAAGCAGCCGCTTCAGTGTTATAGCCCGCAAAGATATAACGACCATTTCCATCGGTGCTGTTTGCAAGGTTCATCAATTGATCGCGCAACCCTTTCAGGTCGGTCGCCAGAGAAGCACGGTCATTATCACTTAAGGTTCCATTGGAACCGTTAACGACTTTCTCCTGCGCGCTCTGGATGGCCTGTGTCACCTGGGTTAACACGCTCTCTTCCAGAGAGACTTTCTGCGAGGCGAAAGTACGGGCAAGCGCAAACTGGCTATTCTGAGTTTGTGCCTGAGACAGAACCACAGCCTGTGAGGCCGCAATGGGGTCATCCGAAGGGCGGTTAACACGCTTGCCCGTCGACATTTGCTCGCCATAACCCAACCACTTGCTCTGGGAATCAGTGATCCCCCGCATGTTCTGCTCATACATCATCTGGGTGCTAATACGCATTGTTCACCTCAGCCTTAGCGAATGTTGATTATCGCGTCAAACAACGTACTCGCTGTCTGCAGCACCTGAGCGTTTGCCAGATAATACTGTTGATAGCGCTGCAGGTTACCGTACTCTTCATCAAGGTTAACCCCGGAGATGGACTGCTGCTGGTTGCTCAGTTGCGTCACCACGTTTGCTTTAGTTGCGCTACTCGTCTTCAGTGAAGACGTTGTACTTCCCACGGTACTGACCAGCGACGCATAGGCATCGTTGAAGGTTTTATTCCCGCCCACAATCTTGCTGTTCTGTAAATCCAGCATCTTCTGGCCATTGCGGTTGTCACTGTCACCGCCGCCGCTTACCGATGCCATTGCCAGTTTGGATTCATCGCTAATCGCCAAATCCATATTCACGATAACGTCGACAACTGGTTTTACGGTGAAGCTGTCTTTCGTGTTTGCTGTCCCGGTGACATTAACAGTAAGACCATCAAACGTCATGTTGCCGCTGCCATCGGGCGTTGCCGTAAAGCTTGTTTTGTCAGCAGTACGAGTAACGGTCCAGTTTGTTCCGTTAAATTCCAGCTTATAGTCTGTGGCCTGCACTTTACTACTGGTAGCAACAGAGGCAGTGACCGCAGCAGTTCCCCCATTCTTGCTGTTGCTCAGCACCGCTGGAGAACCGAAATCAAATAATTTACCGCCTGCCACACCGCTTGCATCGAACCCAGCCTCATGCTGAGTGTTCATTGCGTCAGCAAAAGCGAGAGCCATCTGGTTGAGGTTGTTACGTGCTTTATCCAGATCTTCTGAACGGAACGTTAACAATCCGCCTAATGAGCCAGTGGTCAACTGTTTCTCAGGGATCTCAACATTTCCCGATGCCTGGTCAACAAAAGCAACAGTTGTGCGTGAAGGGTCTGCACTGGATGGAACAGCCGCAAGCTGACCTGCGGTGCTTCCCTGAACGAGGCTATAGCCATTCGCCAGGGCAATGTTCATTGTGCCACTATCCTGAACAGACACTTCCACACCAACAATCTGGTTCAACTCGTTCACTAGTTGATCGCGTTGATCGAGCAAATTGTTCGGCGATGCGCCCGCACCCACGCCGGTCAGACGAGAAATCTGATCGTTCAGGTTTGCGATCTGCTTAGCGTAGTTGTTGATCTGATCAACACTGGTAGAAATCGCGGTATTAACCTGTTTATCCTGGTCACGCAGGTACTGGTCATTCACCTTGAACTGGTTTACCAGCCCATCCGCTTTGCCCAGTACAGTCTGACGCGCCGCAGGATCTTCGGCATTACTCACCAGCGTTTGCAGGCTGGTAAAGAAACTCTGCAAAGTGGTCGACAGCGAATTTGTGGTATCAGAAAGAACGTCGTCAATTTTCGACATCTGCTGATAGCGTGTCGTCAGGCCACTGCTCTGCGTTTGTGCTGCACGCAGTTGGTTAGTAATGAATGAATCATATTCACGCTGCACACCGGAGACATACACCCCGTTGCCTACCCAACCACCACCGGTCAATGTGCTGTTTGATGCGGTCAGCACTGTACTTTGGCGGGTATAGCCTGCCACGTTATAGCTTGAAATATTATTACTGACGGTATTCAGTGCAGCCTGTGCGGCACTGAGGCCACTCATGGCGCTGTTAATCAAACTGGACATGGGGGTTCCTTTTATACTTTCAGACACGAGTCCTGATGAAGGTTATCGGCAGCCTCCATCGGGACTTGAGAACTTTCAGAACAGATTTTCAATATCTGTGCTATAGGCTTTGCTGACTTTCTCGCCCATCGATTTCAATTGCTGGATCATGCTGGTCAGCTTACGCGCATAGTTAGGATCGGTTGCATATCCGGCATTTTGCAGCGCTTGCGCGCCCTGCTCTGGCGTTGCCGCCTGAGTCACTGCGGTATAACGCGGATTTCGGCTAAGCAGGCCAACATAGTCCGAGAGCGCTTCAAGGTAAGAGCTGTATACGCGGAATTTGGCTTTGACCTTAACAGCAGCACCGTTTTCATATTCAGTGGTGGTAATTTCTGTCGTCGGCCCTTTCCAGCCTGAAGAAGCCTTCACGCCAAAAATGTTAAAGCTTGGCTCGCCGTTTTCCTTACGAATTTGCCGCTGACCCCAGCCAGACTCGAGCGCCGCCTGGGCCAGAATAAGGTGATGCGGCACGCCACTCTGTTCACTGGCCAGACGTGCAGGCAAGGAAAGCTGCGCCAGGAAGTCTTTGCTGTCTCCAGAGAGCGGCTCATCACTTCCCCCGGAAGTCTTCGGCATTGCTTTACGCACCATTTGCGTCAACGCCTGGTTCTGATAACTGGTCACCGTTTCCAGATCGAACTTCATCGGCACTTGCTGAGGCTGGTCCTCTGGCTGTACACCTTGTGCGGCAGCGGTCTGCTTCACAATCATGTCAGCCAGACCCAGGCCTTTACCGGCGGTCATCTGCTGTGCAATCTGCTGGTCGTACATGCTGGTGTACAGTCGCGTTGAATCACTGCTGAAAATCCCGTCTTTTGGCAGGGCTTCACGCATGCTTTTCAACATCATCTGTACAAACATCCCTTCAACCTGGCGGGCAACCGGGCGGATATTCGCTGCCGGGTCTTTACCTGCTTTCGTTTTCAGGTCATTGAGCGACTGGGCATCCCAGGCGGCGCTGGTCAGCAGTTTGCTATCAGTCAGCATTAGATGATTTCCAGTTTGGCACGCAGACAGCCTGCACTTTGCATGGACTGCAGAATGGACATCAGATCCATCGGCGTTGCACCCAGCGCGTTAAGTGCGCGCACTACGCTGTTCAGGTTGGCACTGGAGCGTACACTTTGAAGTGACCCTCCGCTCTGGCGCAAATCAATCTGCGTTTGCGGAGTAACAACCGTCTGACCACCACCAAATGGCGTATTCGGCTGGCTCACGTTGGCCGAGCGGTTCACCGTCACAGAGAGATTACCCTGTGCCACAGCACAGCTGTCCAGCGTCACTTCACGGTTCATGACTACCGATCCGGTACGGGAGTTGATAACGATTTTAGCGTCCTGCGGTGTGACATTAACTTCCATATTCTGGATATCTGCCAGCAGGCGAACCTGATTACTGCCACCGCTGGAGACACGAATTTGCACAGTACGCGCATCCAGCGCTGTCGCACTCCCGTAGCCACGGCCACGGTTGATGGTGTCGGCAATCTGTTGTGCCAGCGTAAAGTCGTCGTCGTTCAGCTGTAAATTAATGGTGTTGCCCGTCCCAAACTGAGTCGGCAATTCACGCTCAATGATTGCACCGTTGGTGATACGCCCGCCATTCAACTGGTTTACCTGAACGCTGCTGCCTCCCGCTGATGCACCTGCACCACCAACCAGAATGTTACCCTGAGCCAGTGCATACACCTGACTATCGACACCTTTCAGTGGCGTCATCAACAACGTACCACCACGCAGGCTTTTGGCGTTACCCATAGAGGAAACCACCACATCGATGGTTTGCCCCTGGCGTGAAAATGCCGGGTAAGAGGCCGTCACCATAACTGCCGCCACGTTTTTTAACTGCATATTGGTCCCGGCCGGTACGGTAATACCTAACTGGGAGAGCATGTTATTTAAACTCTGTGTCGTAAAAGGCGTTTGAGTCGTCTGGTCACCTGTACCATCCAGACCGACCACAAGGCCATAGCCAATTAAGGAGTTTTCTCGCACGCCTTGTACACTGGTGAGATCGCGAATGCGCTCAGCCTGGGCGAAGGTCGCTACCAGGGCCAGCACCACTGCGAAGAGGGATTTAAACATAGGTCACCTCGATTACATCGGCGATAAATTAAGGAAGAAACGTTGCAGCCAGCCCATATTTTGCGCTTCGTTGATATAGCCGTTACCGACGTATTCAATGCGCGCATCCGCCACCTGAGTGGACGGAACGGTATTGCTGCCACTGATGGTGCGAGGGTTAACCACACCAGAGAAGCGGATGAACTCAGTACCCTGGTTGATGGCGATCTGTTTTTCACCCACAACGTGTAAATTGCCGTTAACCAGCACCTGGTCAACCGTTACCGTCAGCGTGCCGCTAAAGGTATTGCTGGCGTTCGCCCCACCTTTACCATTAAAGGTATTGCCGCCAGAAGCATCAACATCAGCACGCGCATTACCAAACAGCCCTTGCAGGTAACGCGGAACAGTGTCGAAACCGAAATTCGTTTTGCCATCGCGGCTGGCATTCGCAGACGAGCTTTTGCTCGCACTGACGTTTTCCTGCAGCACAATGGTCAATGTATCGCCGACATTACGTGGACGACGGTCTTCAAACAGCGGTTGATAGCCATAATTAATCGGCTGCGCGGTCTGGAAAATTGAGCCGTTCACAACAGGCGAAGGACCTGGAACGGGTTGGGCGGTAGTCGCACCCTGCACCAAAGGTTTCGACGGGATCAAGGCACAGCCACTCAGAGCCACAGCCAGGACAGTCACTATAGGATAACGAAACGCCGCGTTTTTTTGCATTGCCTTCATCTTCGAAAACAGGGAGCCGGCGCGGCACTTACCGCACCGGACTCCACCTTAGAGTTGCGTCAGTTTTTGCAGCATCTGGTCAGTCGTCGACACTGCTTTACTGTTAATTTCATACGCGCGCTGGACCTGGATCATGTTCACCAGTTCTTCTGCAACGTTTACGTTAGAGGTTTCTACATACCCCTGATACAGAAGGCCTGCACCGTTAAGACCTGGGGTACTTTCGTTCGGCGTGCCGGAGGATTGCGTTTCGGTATAAAGGTTCTCACCAATGCTTTCCAGACCCGTATCGTTCATGAAGGTTGTCAGGTTAAGCTGTCCTACCTGTACTGGTGCGGCCTGACCTTGCTGCGTCACACTCACCACGCCATCACGCCCAATGGTGATACTCAGGGCATTAGCCGGGATCGTGATCGCAGGCTGAACCTGGAAGCCACCCGCCGTGACCAACTGACCATTCTGGTCCACCTGGAAAGAGCCATCACGGGTATAGGCTGAGGTTCCATCAGGTAACTGAACCTGGAAGAACCCCTGACCTTTAATCGCCACGTCTTTGCTGTTGTTGGTCTGTGACAGGTTGCCCTGGCTGTGCAGACGTTCGGTCGCAACCGGGCGAACACCTGTACCAATCTGCAAACCGGACGGCAGCGTCGTTTGCTCAGAAGACTGCGCACCCGGCTGACGAATGGTCTGGTAAAGCAAATCTTCGAAAACGGCGCGCTGACGTTTAAAACCATTGGTGCTAACGTTCGCCAGGTTGTTGGCGATAACATCCATATTGGTTTGCTGTGCGTCCAGGCCGGTTTTCGCGATCCATAAAGAGCTGATCATAAGAAGTCCTGTTAACTCATAGCCAGTAGTTGGTTAGCTTTGCTCGCGTTTTCATCCACGCTGCTGATAACCTTCATCTGCATTTCAAAACGACGTGCGCTGGCGATCATATCGGTCATCGCTTCAACCGGTTTGACGTTACTGCCT
Organism: Lelliottia sp. RWM.1; assembly: GCF_016859735.1. Classification (NCBI taxonomy): domain Bacteria; kingdom Pseudomonadati; phylum Pseudomonadota; class Gammaproteobacteria; order Enterobacterales; family Enterobacteriaceae; genus Lelliottia; species Lelliottia sp. RWM.1. The sequence continues at coordinate 89,051 of NZ_WLVC01000011.1, forward strand.
TCCAACACACCCGACATCACGCGAATGCTCGGATCGGCCTGTAAAGCGGGCCCACGTGCTGCCTGTGCTGTCGCGGTAAGACGGAACATGCCGTCATCACCACGCTGCACTTCTTTACCATCGGCTTTTACCAGCTTCAGACGCCCAACTGGCGCAACGGTATTTGCCGGGTCACCCGGGTTTAATGCCGAGATGGTCCCGTCCGCCGCGATGGTCAGCTCAGATCCTTCCGGCACGGTGAGCGGTCCAGCTTCACCAATCACCGGGTGTCCCTGAATCGTTAACCGGCCGGTCGCATCCACCTGGATATTACCGTTTCGGGTATAGCCTTCGCTGCCATCAGCTGTTTGCACGGCCAGCCAGCCATCCTGTTGCAGAGCAACGTCCAGCGGGCGTGAGGTGTAATCCATCTGGCCTGGCGTCATGTCAGCACCAGGCGTGGAGGCAGTCACCAGCGTACGCGTCGGTAATGACAGCCCTTCTACCGGCACGGCGCGCAGCGCATTAAGCTGAGCGCGAAAGCCTGGTGTAGAGGCATTCGCCAGGTTACTGGCGGTAACCGCCTGCTGATTGAGCGTCTGGCTTGCCGCGCCCATCGCTGTATATATTGCGTGATCCATTGCGCTTTCCTGTCAGCCGCTTAACGCAGGTTAACCAGCGTGTTGAGGATCTGATCCTGGGTTTTGATCGTCTGCGCATTCGACTGATAGTTACGTTGCGCGACAATCATGTTCACCAGCTCTTTACTCAGATCGACGTTAGACGCTTCCAGCGCACCGTTTGTCAGTGTGCCGAAATTACCCGTACCAGCTGTCCCTAACAGTGCGACGCCTGAGGACTGAGTGGCAGACCAGACGTTATCGCCTTCCGATTGCAGACCTTCGTTGTTCGCAAAGTTCGCCAGCACGATCTGGCCCAGAACCTGTTTCTGCTCGTTCGAGTAGTTACCGACAACAGTACCGTCGTCGTTGATCTGGTAGCTCACCAAATCACCGGGTTTGTAACCATTCTGAGTAGTACTGACGACGTTGTTCGCGCCCGTGTTCTGCTGCATAGAGTTCAGGAAACTCAGGGAGAACGTTGCTGGCGTCGCGCCACTGAGCGCATCCGTCGTAATGTTAATCGCTGGGTTTGCGTTCGGTGTACCACTCAGCACGCCAGCTGCATCGTAGTTATAGATCCCGTTCAGATTGCCGCTGGTATCAAAGCTCATCTGTGCCGCTTTGGTTGTCGCGGCATTCGCGACACTGCCGTCCTGGGTGTAAAGATCCCATTTGTTGTTTGCTGTTTTGACGTAGTAAACATACATGTTGTGGGCATTACCCTGGCTGTCGAATACCGTCACAGTCCCTTTTTTGTTGTAGCTATCCGAGTTTGTCGGATCAAAGGCCGCTGTAGGAATCGTATCCGTGGAGTTCAGGTTGATCTGCTGAGTCGCCGTGGTGGTCGACTTAGCTGCCATCAGGGTATTCGGGATATTGATCGCCTGTGGGTTCGCACCGGTCTGAACGGATGGAGGCGTCCCCGCAACCGGATAACCGGTCAGCTGCAGGCCCTGCATGTTCACCAGGTTACGGTTTTCGTCCAGCTTGAACTGGCCGTTACGGCTGTAAAACACAGAGCCGTTGCTATCAACCATACGGAAGAAACCGTTCTGGCTGATGGCAACGTCCAGGCCACGACCGGTATTGGTGGTCGTACCGTCGGTGAAGTCCTGAGTGATGCCAGCGACTTTAACGCCCAGGCCAACTTTGGAACCGGCAAACATATCTGCAAAAGAGGCAGAACCGGATTTAAAACCATAGGTCGCGGAGTTGGCGATGTTGTTGCCAATGACATCCAGGTTGGTGGCCGCAGCATTCAGGCCGCTGACCGCTTGAGAAAAGGCCATGACTTACTCCTGATAAGTGTTAAGGCTTAGATAATCTGCCGAACTTCGTCGAGTGTGGTAGTACCTGAAGTACCCAAATCCAGTTTGTTACCATCACTGCCTTTAATCACCCCCTGAACAAGGGCAAATTGCAGTGGCTGAGCGGTCAACTGAGTTGTTCCGGAACTGGCGTTGATGGCCACTTTGTACGAACCGTTTGGTGCGGTAGTCCCATCCGTCAGGCTGCCATCCCAGGTAAAGGTATGAACACCGGCTTTCAGTTCACCGATATCAATCGTACGCACAACGTTGCCACCGGAGTCGGTGATCGTTGCCGTCACTTTGTCGGCTGCCTGCTGCAGCTCAATGCCAAATGGTGTTGTTGATGTGGTGGTGGTTCCGTCTGTCGTGCTCGACCCCGCCAAAATGGTTGTACCCGGGATCATGACACCGTGACCAATCAGGCTCGCAGCCTGCAGTGACTGGCTGCTGTCGATTTGACCAGAAACTGACCCCAGCGTGGTGTTGAGTTTTTCAATGCCACTCACCGTACTGATCTGCGCAAGCTGCGTAGTCAGTTCGTTATTCTGCATCGGGTTTGTCGGGTCCTGGTTCTTCAACTGCGCGACCAGCAGCGTCAAGAAGCTGCTTTGCAGGTCGGATGCGCTGTTTCCCGTCAGAGAAGTGGAACTGGTTGAACTCGTTGCAGTCGAGTTCGTCGTATCATTCACTTTTACAGCGATGGACATGCGTGTCTCCTTTACTGGCCGAGAGTGAGCGTTTTGAGCATCATGCTCTTCACGGTATTAAGCACTTCGACGTTTGCCTGGTAGCTGCGAGACGCAGACATGGAGTTAACCATTTCGCCCACCACATCCACGTTTGGCATTTTTACGTAACCGCTGGCATCTGCCAGAGGGTTACCTGGTTCGTAAACCAGCTTGTCTGGTGCCTGGCTTTCTACCACTTCAGAGACTTTCACGCCGCCCGTCGCTGCACCCGGTGCAGCATCGACCTGAAAGACGACCTGTTTCGCACGATAAGGCTGCCCATCAGGTCCGGTTACGCTGTCGGCGTTAGCCAGGTTACTGGCGGCAACGTTCAGACGTTTAGACTGTGCCGTTAGCGCCGAACCGGCGATATCAAAAATATTCAGCAAGGCCATTTACTAGTTGCCCCCCTGCAGGACGCTCATCATGCCTTTGATTTGTCCACCGAGTAGGGTCAGTCCTGTCTGATATTTCAGGCTGTTATCGGCAAACTGTGTACGTTCCCGGTCCATATCAACGGTGTTGCCGTCGAGGGAAGGCTGGTCGGGAATGCGATAAAGTAAGTCAGTCGTTGGCGCAGTCATCGCCTGAGCGGGAATATGGCGTGAGGATGTCAATGCAAGTGCAACCCCCGTACCTTCGGCACGTCCACGCTCCATCACTTTTTTTAGCTCACTGGAAAAATCAATATCGCGCGCCTGAAACCCTGGGGTATCCGCGTTAGCGATGTTGGCGGCCAAAATCTCCTGCCGCTGGGCACGTAAATTGAGCGCTTCCTGCTGAAAACGTAACGCGGCGTCGAGTTTATCGAGCATGTCTCCTCCGCTGATGGCAAAATTTCAGCTCACAGCTTAAATCTCAACCCGTGTCCCTTATCGACGGAATAAGCACAAAATGCGTCGCTATTTATTGCGTTGATGAGAAACCACTGCAGGTAGAATCGTCCCAACTCTGGAAACGGTGGAACGTGCGATGTGGACATTAAAAAGCGGCCTGGCGGCAACCTTATTGCTTTTAAGCCCCCTGGTGCAGGCTGATAATCTGAGCGATCAACTGACCGCTTTTTTCACCCAGCAACTGGCTGGCTTCAGCGATGACGTATCCGTCACCGTCCGGACACCCACGAATCTTCTGCCTTCATGCGAGCAACCCTCTTTCAGTGTCACCGGCAGTGCAAAGCTGTGGGGAAATCTGAATGTGCTTGCGCGTTGCGCCAATGAGAAGCGCTATTTACAGGTTACCGTACAGGCCACGGGTAATTATGTTGTGGCGGCATCCCCGATTGCGCGCGGTAGCGTACTTCAGGCGGATAGCGTCACACTGAAGCGGGGGCGGCTGGACCAGCTTCCGCCACGAACCATGCTCGATATCAGCCAGGCGCAGGACTCCGTCAGCCTGCGTGATATGGCGCCAGGACAGCCAATTCAGCTCTCCATGTTGCGCCAGGCATGGCGGGTAAAAGCGGGTCAACGGGTGATGGTTGTTGCTAACGGAGATGGGTTTAGTGTCAACAGTGAAGGGCAGGCGCTAAACAACGCTGCCGTTGCCCAAAACGCCAGGGTCAGGATGTCCTCAGGCCAGGTGGTGAGCGGAACCGTCGGTTCTGATGGGAATATTCTGATTAACCTATAATCTTTTTAAAGATTTCGCGGCGGCTGCCGATAAATATTGCACTAATGATAATATCTGGCGCAAACGCCGCGAACCCTCGATGAGGACAACACCATGAGCATTGATCGTACATCGGCCCTAAAACCGGTTAGCACTGTACAACCTCGCGAAACGAATGACGCTGCACCGCAAAAAACGCGTCTGGAAAAAACATCGACGGCCAACAGCACCAGCGTGACGCTGAGCGATGCGCAGGCGAAACTGATGCAACCAGGCAGCAGCGATATCAACATGGAACGTGTTGAAACGCTGAAAACGGCAATCCGTAACGGCGAACTGAAAATGGACACCAGCAAAATCGCTGACGCGCTGATTCAGGAAGCTCAGAGTTTCTTACAGAGTAATTAACCCTATGAGTCGACTGTCAGAAATACTGGATCAAATGACGGTTGTCCTGAACGACCTGAAAACTGTAATGGATGCAGAGCAGCAGCAATTGTCTGTCGGTCATATCAACGGCAGTGCTTTGCAACGCATTACGGAAGATAAAAGCTCACTTCTGGCGACGCTGGATTATCTGGAGCAGCAGCGACGTGCAGAACAAGATCCACGACGCAGTGCCAATGATGAGATTGTTGAACGCTGGCAGACTATTACAGAAAAAACCCAGCATCTTCGCGACCTTAACCAACATAACGGTTGGTTGCTGGAAGGACAGATAGTCCGTAATCAGCAGGCCCTTGAGGTGTTAAAGCCGCATCAGGAGCCAGGACTGTACGGTGCGGATGGTCAAACATCCAGCTCACGTTTGGCGGGCGGAAAAAAGATTTCGATTTGATCGCATAAGCGACAAGTTATGTTTTGGGGAGCACCTCTGGTGAACTCCCCTTTTGGCGTTTATGCCGTACGGCGGGCAAACTCTTTCACTTTAAAGCCCAGAACCGCAAGCGTTGCAAAGTAAGCAATGATCCCCACAATGACCACGGCCATCAGACGCATCAAGCGGTAAGGCATTGTTCCTGAAGACCATTCAGGCATCACGTACATCATCCCCAGCAGCGCGGCAGACATCACCAACACAGCAATTACCAGGCGAACCAGGAAACTCGTCCAGCCGGGTTGCGGTGTGAAAATATCTTGTTTACGCAGTTGCCAGTACAGCAGTGCCGCATTGAGACAGGCCGCCAGACCAATCGACAGAGACAGACCGGCATGCTTCAGGGGGCCAATAAATGCCAGGTTCATCACCTGAGTCATTATCAGCGTCACTATAGCGATCTTAACCGGTGTCTTAATGTTCTGACGTGAGTAGAAGCCCGGAGCCAACACCTTCACAACAATCAGCCCCATTAATCCTACGGAGTAGGCCACCAGCGCACGCTGGGTCATTGCCGCATCGAAGGCCGTAAATTTACCGTACTGGAACAGAGCAACGGTCAGTGGCTTTGCCAGAATGCCTAATGCGACTGCGCTTGGCAGTGCCAACAGGAAGCAAAGGCGTAAACCCCAGTCCATCAAACGACAATATTCATCATGATTGCCGCTCGCGAAACTTTTTGACAACGAAGGCAGCAGAATCGTCCCAAGCGCCACGCCTAATACCCCCGACGGAAACTCCATCAGACGGTCAGCGTAGTACATCCATGAAACCGAACCGGACACCAGGAAAGAGGCAAAAATAGTGTTGATGATAAGCGAGATCTGGCTGACAGAGACCCCCAGGATCGCCGGTCCCATCTGCTTGATCACACGCATTGCGCCTGCATCACGAAAATTAACGCGAGGCAGAACCAGCATTCCTATTTTTTTCAGATGCGGCAGTTGATACGCGAGCTGCAGTACGCCACCTACGGTCACCGCCCATGCCAGCGCCAGTACCGGCGGGTTGAAATGCGGTGCAGCAAAAAGGGCAAAGCCGATCATGCTGACATTCAAAAAGGTCGGCGCAAACGCCGGAACAGAGAAACGGTTCCAGGTATTGAGTATCGCCCCCACCAGCGAGGCCAGTGAGATCAACAGGATATAAGGAAACGTAATGCGCAGGAGCTGCGTGGTCAGTGTAAATTTATCTGCCGTATCAGCAAAGCCCGGCGCAGTGACCATAATGACCCAGGGGGCTGCCAGCATCCCGATAACCGTCACAACGGCCAGGGCCAGTGTCAGCAAGCCGGAGACATAGGACACAAATACGCGGGTAGCATCTTCGCCCTGCTTACTCTTATATTCCGCAAGAATCGGAACAAATGCCTGAGAAAATGCCCCTTCCGCAAAAATACGGCGTAGCAGATTGGGTAATTTAAACGCCACAAAAAAGGCATCCGTTGCCATGCCTGCGCCAAAAACCCTCGCCACAATCGCATCACGCGCAAAGCCGAGCACGCGAGAAAACATGGTCATCGAGCTGACTGCTGCCAGCGATTTTAATAAGTTCATTAACGTGAATTTCCACAACCACACGGCAAAACGCCTGCAATGCAGGCGTTGAAGAAGCGCTTAGTCTACCTGGATTTAAGCGAATTACTATCGACAGATGTTACAGCGGGTTATTCACTCATGGCGTCTCGCCAGAGCTTATCCACAATGCGCTGGGCTAAAATGGCTTGCTCACCCGATGTCTCAGGAACCGTCTGACTTTGCACACAAGAGATGAAATGACGAGCACACCCGGCAAAACCACGCTGTTCCAGCGTACTCTGCCAGCCAGGAACAGGAAGCGTTACCACGCCGTCGCCCTTCTCTTCCCGCCATTCACGCATATCGGTGATGTCGTACAGCCCCCCCTCTGTAATGGCCTGAACCGATTCGCGCTGACTACCGGCGCGGCGGTGCATGCTGGTCGTGATCTGCAGGTGGTCATGTGCAAAATGGTGTTCAGCATAGACCATTTCGCCCTGCTCGTTAGTTACCAGCGTGCCACTTTTCAGTTGCGCATTACCGCCTGTTAGCCACAGAGCCGTATCGACAACGTGGAGATAATCATCCAGCAGGGTGAACCGCAAATCGTGCGGACCAATACTGTCGGTACGGTGTTTATCCATACGCAACGAGGCAAGATCACCTGGCTGCGCTTTCAGTTGCTGATAAAGCGGGGCAAAGCGGCGGTTGAAACCCACCATCAACGTCAGTTTTTTACGGGCAGCCAGCTCAATCAGGCGCTCTGCATCCTGAATATTTTCTGCCAGGGGCTTATCTACGCAGACGTGAACCCCGGCATTCAATAATTCGCTGACCACCTGGTAGTGTGTTGCCGTCGAGGTATGCACAAACACCGCATCACAATCACGGGCTAACGCCAGCATTGAGTTGGCATATGGCATCCGCCAGGTTTCGCAAATACGCTCCGCCTTCTCGCGCGTTGGCGACCAGGCTCCCTGTAGCGTCCAGTCCGTCGATGCACCTAATACGGGCAACCAGGCTTTCTGGGCAATACCCCCTAACCCAACAACGCCTACGCGTAATTTTGCCACCCTTAATCCCCCAAATGAGCCAGCAACGCATCCAGGCGCTGTTTTAGTCCGGCGACCTCATCTTCTAGCGCCTCAACACGCGCAAGCAAACTCTCATCAACGACAGATGACGCCGTTTCCGACGCGCTCACCGACGCGGCATCAACATCACCGCTAAACAGATGCATGTAGCGGCTTTCGCGTTTACCCGGTTCTCGCGCAAGGCGCACAACGTAAGGCCCATCATCACGGGCGGCGAGCCCTTCCAGCGTCTGCTCAACCTCTTGCATGTCACTGAATTCATGCATTCGGGACGCACGAGTCCGCAGCTCACCCGGCGTTTGCGCGCCGCGTAATAGTAAGGTCGTTATCACAGCCACTTCAGCCGGACTCAGCTTCAAATCGCCAAATTCGGAATTACAGAAGCGCTGTTCGTATTTAGTGACCCGGTTACCAAACCCGCTAACGGTGCGCAGATAATGACGTTTGACCAGCGCATCCAGAATGTCCTGCACATCATGCTCGCCCAGGTTCATTACTGGCTCTCGGTTGGTTTTCTGATTACAGGCCATCGTGACAGCATTAATGGAAAGCGGGTACTGTTCCGGCGTGGTAACCTGCTTTTCAAGCAGACAACCAATGACGCGCGCTTCAGCGGCGGTTAACTGATATTTCATCTTCACTCCTTAACGACCTGCGGTCCATTCTTTGGTGGTTAACGCCGTCAACACGTGATCCCGCCACTCACCATCAATCAGCAGATAATCTTTGGCATAACCTTCTTTTTCAAACCCCAGTCGCGCCAGCAAATTACCGCTGCGCTGATTATGCGGCATGTAATTCGCCATAATACGGTGGATATGCTGGGTACGTTGCATATAGCGAATCGTCGTCGTTAACGCTTCATACATCAGCCCTTGTCCTTGCCATTTCTGTCCAATGGAATAACCGAGGTAGCAAGCATGAAACGAGCCACGCACCACATTCGAAAAGTTGGCGATACCGATAATCTCTTTTTCTTCAGGATCTAACAGAGCAAAATAAAACGCTGTCCCCTGCTTGTGAAACTCGGTGATCATGCCAAGACGCGCCTGCCAGCCTGATGGATAACAATGACTCTCATCCCGAACCGGTTCCCAGGGCTTTAAAAACTGACGATTCTCAGCGTAATAATCCGCCAGCCGCCAGGCATCACGCTCATGCACCAGACGAACAACCAGCCTGTCTGTCGTCAGACGCACTTTTGGCACATTGCTGCGATAGCCAAACATCGATACCACTCCTTCCCGTGACTTCTGCTCACCCTAATAGCTTTACTATACCTGCGCGTTCGCTTTCTGTGAAAACAGTGACATACCATTTTGCGTACTTTTCATCTTTTTCGATGAGAACTCTCTATCAAAGCACCCTTTTGATAAAAAAATATTGTCGCTGGTTGGGTGGGAAAACAGGCGGCAACACCGCAGAATATTAGCGTGCTCACCATCTTCTTTTCCCTGGAGGGGAAATGTCCCGCGTATCGCAGGCCCGTAATCTGGGTAAATATTTCCTGTTAGTTGATAACATGCTGGTCGTGCTCGGCTTTTTTGTCGTTTTTCCCCTCATTTCTATTCGCTTTGTGGATCAAATGGGCTGGGCGGCATTAATGGTCGGCATCGCGCTCGGCTTACGTCAGTTTGTTCAACAAGGGCTGGGCGTCTTTGGCGGGGCTATTGCCGATCGGTTTGGCGCAAAGCCGATGATTGTCACGGGGATGCTGTTACGTGCGGCCGGATTCGCCACTATGGCGATTGCGCATGAACCCTGGCTACTGTGGTTTTCCTGCTTTCTCTCCGGTATTGGCGGCACACTGTTTGATCCTCCACGCACCGCGCTGGTGGTAAAACTGATTCGACCACAACAGCGTGGCCGGTTCTTCTCCCTCCTGATGATGCAGGATAGCGCGGGTGCAGTGATTGGTGCACTGCTGGGAAGTTGGTTGTTGCAGTATGACTTCCGGTTAGTCTGTGCGACGGGTGCGATACTGTTTATTCTGTGTGCGGGCTTTAATGCCTGGCTCCTGCCGGCATGGAAACTTTCTACCGTTAAAGCGCCCGTGCGTGAAGGTCTTGGCCGCGTGCTGCGTGACAAACGCTTTGTCACCTATGTATTAACGTTGACGGGTTACTACATGCTGGCCGTCCAGGTCATGCTGATGTTGCCCATCATGGTTAACGATGTTGCCGGTTCTCCGGCGGCCGTTAAGTGGATGTATGCCATTGAGGCCAGTCTGTCACTGACGCTGCTCTACCCGATTGCACGCTGGAGCGAAAAGCGATTCCGGCTTGAACATCGTCTGATGGCTGGGCTATTGCTGATGACATTAAGCATGATGCCTATTGGCCTGGTGAATTCGTTACAGCAACTTTTCATGCTGATTTGTACCTTCTACATCGGTTCTATTATCGCCGAACCGGCCCGTGAAACGCTCAGCGCCGGTCTTGCGGATGCCCGGGCACGCGGCAGCTATATGGGATTCAGCCGTCTGGGGCTCGCTTTTGGTGGCGCATTGGGTTATACCGGTGGCGGCTGGTTGTTTGATGCAGGTAAAGCAATGAATCAGCCTGAACTGCCGTGGATGATGCTCGGCGTTGTAGGCTTTATGACCCTTTTCGCATTGTGGTGGCAGTTCAGCCCAAAACGCAGTGCCCGCAGTATGCTCGAACCCGGCGCATGACAAACGGATGGGCGGTATCCTTGCGTTATCAGTTTTTTCTGCTGGTTTGTGCTATATCAGCCTGACATACTGACGCGTCAGGACAGAAGCGCCGATATCATGTTGAGGAACCCCATGAACAAGATCGTCATTGCCGCGGCGTTGATCGTCAGCGGCCTGCTGGTAGGTTGTAACCAGCTTACGCAATATACCGTCAGTGAGCAGGAAATTAATCAGGCGCTGGAAAAACACAATAACTTCGCCAAAGACATCGGCGTGCCGGGTGTCGCTGATGCCCATATCGAACTCACCAATCTCGCCAGCCAGATCGGACGCGAGGAACCCAACAAAGTGACCCTCTCCGGCGATGCCAGCCTGGATATGAATTCATTGTTTGGTAGCCAAAAAGCGAATATCAAACTGAAACTTAAAGCGCTGCCGGTCTTTAATAAAGAGAAAGGGGCTATCTATCTTCAGGAGATGGAAGTGGTGGATGCAGACGTCTCGCCAGACAAGATGAAGCCCGTATTGCAGACCCTGATGCCTTATCTGAACCAGTCATTGCGTAATTATTTTAATCAGCAACCTGCGTATGTCCTGAGTGAGGACAAGAGCAAAGGTGAATCACTGGCGAAAAAATATGCGAAAGGGATAGAGGTGAAACCGGGTGAAATCATTATTCCCTTCACCGATTAACCTTACGGGCGCAAATGCGCCCTTTTTTTTGCGGAAAAGTGTGCAAACGAAAACGTTTCCGCATATGATTTGTGTCCGGCAAAAACAGCCATCCTAGTGACTGATTCCTGACAAGCCGGAGCACATCCATGACTGCACAACCCCAGGTTCTTAAAATCCGCCGCCCTGACGACTGGCATATCCATCTGCGTGATGGCGATATGCTAAAAACCGTCGTGCCTTATACCAGCGAAATTTATGGCCGCGCGATTGTTATGCCTAACCTGGTTCCGCCTGTCACCACCGTCGATGCCGCTATCGCTTATCGCCAGCGAATTCTTGCTGCCGTTCCGGCTGGACATGACTTCACCCCGTTAATGACCTGTTATCTGACGGACACACTCGACCCAAATGAAGTCGAGCGCGGGTTCAATGAAGGTGTGTTTACGGCAGCCAAACTCTATCCTGCCAATGCGACCACCAACTCCAGCCACGGTGTCACCAGTATCGATGCCATTATGCCAGTGCTGGAAAGAATGCAAAAATTGGGCATGCCGCTGTTGGTGCATGGTGAAGTCACTCATGCCGATATCGACATCTTCGACAGAGAAGCCCGCTTCATTGAAACAGTGATGGAACCTTTGCGTCAGCGTCTTCCTGGTCTGAGGGTGGTGTTTGAGCACATCACAACAAAAGATGCCGCTGATTATGTGCGTGAAGGTAATGAGCTTATTGCCGCAACGATTACACCTCAGCATCTGATGTTTAACCGTAACCATATGCTGGTAGGCGGCGTGCGTCCGCATCTGTACTGCCTGCCGATCCTCAAGCGAAATATCCATCAGCAGGCATTGCGTGAGCTGGTTGCCAATGGTTTCACGCGCGCTTTCCTCGGGACTGACTCTGCGCCTCATGCCCGCCATCGTAAAGAAGCCAGTTGTGGTTGTGCTGGCTGTTTCAATGCCCCGACGGCCCTCGCCAGCTACGCGACCGTGTTTGAAGAAATGGGCGCGTTGCAGCATTTCGAAGCCTTCTGCTCGCTTAATGGCCCACGTTTTTATGACCTGCCTGTCAATGACACCTTTATTGAACTTGAGCGCAAAACAAGCCAGGTTGAGGAATCTATAGCCCTGACGGATGATACGCTGATCCCGTTCCTGGCGGGTGAAACCGTACACTGGACGATAAAGCGCTAAAAAATGAACGCCCCTGGTTGTAAAGCTTAGAAATTACCTGTATAAATAAACAGTATATTACACAGGGGGCATTTATGCGTATTGAAGTCACTATTGCCAAAACAACCATCCTGCCAGCTGGTGCGATCGATGCACTGGCTGGTGAGTTATCCCGCCGTATTCACAGCTCGTTTCCAGAAAATGAAGGTTCCGTAACAGTTCGTTATGCTGCCGCGAACAATTTGTCCGTCATCGGTGGCGCGCGAGAAGATAAAGATCGCATCAGCGAGATCCTGCAGGAAACGTGGGAAAGTGCTGACGACTGGTTCATTACTGATTAAAACTTGCTCCCTCATTGTGTTTTTTGCCGGGTCGCCCCGGCTTTTTTTCGTCTTAATCCATTACGTTCAAATTAATTGGCCATCTTCTTTAAAAAACGTGAAGCAGATGGTGATTTATTGTTCGAACAATCCTAAAAAACAGAAAAATGTGTTGCCAGCTATTTATTTTTCCAGGCATAACCCTTATTTATTGATATACTGAAGTTGCTTCAGAAAAACATGCATTGAACCTCAAAGTCGTTGTCTTCTAACACGTATTACGGGGGTTATAATGGAAAAGAATAGTGAAGTCATCCAGACCCACCCGCTTGTTGGCTGGGATATCAGTACCGTAGATAGCTACGATGCTTTGATGCTGCGTTTGCACTACCAGACCCCGAATCAACCAAACCGTGAAGAAGCGGAAATTGGACAGACGCTGTGGCTAACCACAGACGTTGCCCGTCAGTTTATTTCTATTTTGGAAGCAGGTATTGCAAAAATAGAATCTGGCGACTATCAGGAAAATGAGTATAAACGGCATTAATCTTATGCCCACTTTTCACTCAACAGGCACCCATGAGGTGCCTTATTTATTTCTCCCTTGTATAAGCCTGTGATGTTAATTACTCTGCTAATCAAAGTGCTGATTAAGAGATCCTCATGAAATACGACCTGATCATTATTGGTAGCGGCTCCGTTGGTTCTGCCGCAGGTTATTACGCGACGCAAGCTGGCCTCAAGGTTCTGATGATTGATTCGCACCTCCCTCCGCATTCGGAAGGAAGCCATCATGGTGATACCCGCCTTATTCGCCACGCCTACGGCGAAGGAGAGCGTTATGTACCGCTGGTATTACGTGCTCAGACACTTTGGGATGAGCTCGCGAAACAGACAGAAGAACGCATTTTTGACCGCACAGGCATTATCAATCTTGGTCCCGCTCACTCTGCATTTCTGACCACCGTCGAGCAAAGTGCTCGCGAATTTAACCTGGATGTTGAACGTCTTGACGCGACGTCCATTACGAAACGCTGGCCAGAAATTCAGGTTCCCGATGATTACATTGGGTTATTTGAAGCTAATTCTGGCGTGCTGCATTGCGAAACAGCCATCAAAAACTGGATTGATCTGGCGGCTAAAGCAGGCTGCGCGCAACTGTTCAATTGCCCGGTCAATGCAATTGAACATCTCGCCGATGGTGTCATAGTGACAACACCGGAGGGCGAATATTCAGCATCCCGACTGCTGATCAGTGCGGGAACCTGGGTGACAAAACTGTTGCCTGATCTGCCCGTTCAACCGGTCCGCAAAGTCTTCTCATGGTTCCAGGCCGATGGTCGTTACAGCACCCAGAATCATTTCCCGGCATTCACTGGTGAGCTCCCGAACGGTGACCAGTTCTACGGTTTTCCCTCTGAGAAAGATGCGCTTAAAATTGGCAAACATAATGGTGGACAACCCATCACATCACCAGAGGACCGTAAGCCATTCGGTGCGTACCCGCAAGATGGCTCAGAAGCCTTCACATTCTTGCGTAATGTGCTGCCGGGAATCGGTGGATTACTCTATGGGGCAGCCTGTACCTATGACAATACGCCGGATGAAGACTTCATCATCGATACCTTACCAGGCCACAGCAACACCCTGCTGATCACTGGGCTCAGTGGTCATGGTTTTAAATTTGCATCTGTCCTTGGCGAAATTGCCGCGCAATTTGCGCAGGGTATGACCCCGCAATTTGATCTGACGCCCTTCGCGTTATCCCGTTTTGACCGATAATACAATGCGGGTTCCGGACATCCGGAACCTGTTCTTTAACTCTGACTAGCTGATACCTATGCGCAAACTCTTTGCTTACCTCATCAATAATATACGCGAACATTTAATACTCTATATATTGTTGTGGTCACTACTGGCAATCATTGATTTTATTTACATTGTATTTTATTGAAAAGAAAAGGCTGACAATTATTGACGATATTATATATTTCTATAATATTTAAAATCGTTGACCAACCTCATCCCTGCAAGCCTACTCACCGTATTGCACGAATCCTTTGAATTACATTTCACGATCACTTTCAAAACACCTGAAATAAATAAAATAAAAAACGTTATCTATATATTTCAGTTGCAATTACTTTTTTTACCCGTCATTTTTACCTCTCAGTTTATTAAGAATGGTAAACCTCATGCAATTTCGTAATTCTCCTCAACGCTACGGAATAATATCCATGTTTTTGCACTGGATATTCGCCATTGCTGTCTATGCCATGTTCGGAATTGGGCTTTGGATGGTGACGTTGAGTTATTATGACGGCTGGTATCACCAGGCTCCCGAATTGCATAAAAGCATTGGTGTACTATTGATGATGGGTCTGGTGATCCGCGTCGTCTGGCGGCGCATCTCCCCACCACCACCTGCACCCAAACACCATACTCGCCTTACTCGCCTCAGTGCGACAACAGCCCATATTGCGCTCTACGCCCTGCTCTTTGCCATTCTGATTAGCGGCTACCTCATCTCAACGGCTGACGGCAAGCCCATTAGTGTATTCGGGATTTTCGAGATTCCCGCCACACTGGCTGATGCCGGATCTCAGGCTGACACCGCTGGCACTCTGCATCTGTGGCTGGCGTGGAGCATCGTGATCCTGTCTGTCCTCCATGGGCTTGCCGCACTCAAACACCATTTTATCGATAAAGACGATACGCTAAAGCGCATGCTGGGCCGTTCGTCAGTTGACTCTGGAGCATAAAATGAAAAAACACCTGCTGGGTATCGCATTAGGTTCACTGTTATTTACTGCCGGTTCTGCTATTGCCGCTGACTATAAAATTGATAAAGAAGGTCAGCATGCCTTTGTCAATTTCCGTATTCAGCATCTGGGATATAGCTGGCTGTATGGTACGTTTAAAGATTTCGATGGGACATTTAGCTTTGACGATAAAAACCCGGCATCGGATAAAGTGAACGTAACCATTAATACTAACAGTGTGGATACCAATCACGCAGAGCGTGATAAACATTTACGCAGTGCCGAATTCCTGAATGTATCCAAATTCCCGCAGGCGACATTTACCTCAAGCGAGGTGAAAAAGGATGGAGACAAGCTGGATATTACCGGTAATCTGACGCTCAATGGTGTAACGAAACCGATCACGTTGGATGCAAAATTAATCGGTCAGGGGGATGATCCGTGGGGCGGCAAACGCGCAGGCTTCGAAGCAACCGGTAAAATTCGCCTGAAGGACTTTAACATCACCACCGATTTAGGCCCGGCGTCTCAGGATGTTGATCTGATTATTTCCGTAGAGGGTGTACAGCAGAAATCCTGATATATAAGCCCGGAGAGCAGAGGCTCCGCCGGGCTTTATCTTTACTCAGGGTCTGGAATACCCAGTTTGGTATTCAGTTGACCGCGAGATTTATTGAAAATTTTATTCCCGTTTTCGCGTCCTGCACGGCGACGGCGCTGCTCTTCTTCAGGCAGTACACTCTCTTCGCTACACAGCTCACTACAGCAGCCATGATACTTTTCAGCACAGGCCGGGCACTGGATAAACAACAGGTGACAACCGTCATTTTTACAGTTCGTGTGCGTGTCACATGGCGTACCACATTGATGACAGTGAGCAATCACGTCATCTGAAATACGCTCGCCCATACGCTCATCAAACACAAAGTTTTTACCGATAAAACGTACCGGTAATCCCTGCTCACGGGCACGACGGGCATATTCAATAATCCCGCCTTCTATGTGCCACACTTTGTTAAATCCATTGTGTTTCATCCACGCACTGGCTTTTTCACAACGGATCCCGCCCGTGCAGTACATAATGATTTTTTTATCTTTATGTTCCTGCATCATTTCAACGGCTTTAGGCAGTTGTTCGCGGAAGGTGTCTGCCGGGATTTCCATGGCATTTTCAAAATGCCCGACTTCGTATTCGTAGTGGTTGCGCATATCAATGAAAACGGCATCGGGATCGTCCAGCATCGCATTCACTTCAGCCGCTTTGAGATATTCACCCACATCTGCTGCATTGAACGCTGGATCCTCAATACCATCTGCCACAATGCGCTCACGCACTTTCATGCGCAGCACCCAAAATGATTTACCGTCATCATCGAGCGCAACATTGAGGCGCAAATCTTTCAATGCAGGATCGAAGGCATAGAGAAAGTCACGAAATGCATCCACATGACTTTCTGGCAAACTGATCTGTGCGTTAATGCCCTCACGGGCCAGATAGACTCGTCCAAATACATTCAGTTCAGTAAAAGCCTGATACAGGGCATCACGTGTCGTCTGTGGATCATTGATCGTAAAATATTTGTAGAATGAGATGGTTGTACGCGGTTCGGTTTCAGCCAACATACGCGCTTTTAACATCTCATTCGAAATGCGGTTGTGTAACACTGGCATGGTGTACAAGTCCTGCAATCGTTAAGAGAAAGAAAATCGGGCCGCATCATATAGCAAACAATGACAATTTACATCCACACATTTTGCGCTACATTTCATGCAACCTGGCTATTCAGTTATAACATTCGTGTTATTAGCACGCATTGTGATGCCAGAGATTTTGGCTAAGCCTTAAAAAATGAGACAATAAGGCCATCAGGACGTAAGAAAACAGGACAGACATGACCCAGTTACCAAAATTTACTGCCACCCTTTTACACCCCCGCTATTGGTTGATCTGGCTTGGCATTGGCTTTTTGTGGCTTATTGTACAACTTCCCTACCCGGTGATTTTCCGCCTGGGTAAAAGTCTGGGTCACCTTGCTCAAATAATCATGAAACGGCGCGCCAAAATTGCGCACCGCAATCTTGAACTCTGCTTTCCTCAGATGAGCGAATCAGAACGACAGAACATGGTGACGAAGAATTTCGAGTCTGTCGGCATGGGTCTGATGGAGACGGGCATGGCCTGGTTTTGGTCCGATAAGCGCATGGCTCGCTGGATGGAGGTTGCCGGAACCGGCATGGATCCAGTACATACCCTCCAGGCGAATAAAACAGGTGTACTGCTGATTGGCGTGCATTTTCTTACCCTGGAAATAGGGGCCAGAATGTTCGGTATGCAAGCCCCCGGCATTGGTGTTTACCGCCCCAATGACAACCCTGTGATTGATTTATTGCAAACCTGGGGACGTATGCGCTCCAACAAAAGCATGATCGACCGTAAGGATCTTAAAGGCATGATCCGCGCCCTGAAATCAGGCGAAGTTATCTGGTATGCCCCCGATCATGATTACGGCCCACAGGCCAGCGTCTTTGTTCCGTTTTTCGCGGTCCCCGATGCGGCTACCACAACCGGGACATGGATGCTGGCCCGCATGTCGAAAGCCAGCATTGTCCCCTTTGTTCCACGGCGTAAACCAGATGGCTCAGGCTATCAATTAATCATGCTGGAACCGGAAAACTCACCACCTTTGGATGATGCAGAAACCACGGCAGCCTGGATGAATGGCATTATCGAGAAGTGCATTATGATGGCTCCGGAGCAGTATATGTGGCTACATCGTCGCTTCAAAACCCGCCCAGAAGGCGTTCCCTCCCGGTACTGATCCCCCTGCGGCCCTCGTGGCCGCATGTTGTTTTAGCATTAAAAGCCCCCCGACGTTGCAGCAATCATAACCCAGGTGCATAATTAGCAGGCTTATTACCTCTACTTTCATGGTGCTCAGCACCTCGCAATGCGGATTGTTATGCCACCCAATGATGCCCCCATAAACTGGAAACGTAACCTTGCGGTTGCCTGGCTCGGCTGCTTTCTCACTGGTGCAGCGTTTAGTCTGGTCATGCCTTTCCTCCCGCTCTATGTCGAACAACTTGGTGTCACTGGCCACAGTGCGCTCAACATGTGGTCGGGGCTGGTTTTCAGCATCACCTTCCTGTTTTCAGCTATTGCCTCTCCTTTCTGGGGTGGCCTCGCTGACCGTAAGGGACGCAAAATCATGCTGCTGCGTTCAGCACTCGGCATGTCCATGATTATGGTGTTAATGGGATTTGCACAAAACGTCTGGCAATTCTTAGTGTTGCGGGCATTACTTGGCCTGTTAGGCGGTTTTGTCCCCAATGCTAACGCCCTGATTGCCACACAAATTCCTCGTCATAAAAGTGGCTGGGCGCTAGGGACTCTGTCTACGGGAGCGGTGAGCGGCGCTCTGTTAGGGCCACTGGCAGGCGGTTTACTGGCAGATAACTACGGCTTGCGTCCCGTCTTTTTCATCACAGCCAGCGTGCTCTTCGCCTGTTTTATTGTGACATTGCTGTGTATCCGTGAGAATTTTACCCCTGTACCGAAAAAAGAGATGCTCCATGCGCGTGATGTATTGGCCTCGCTGAAAAATCCCAAACTTGTGCTGAGCCTTTTTGTTACCACAATGATTATTCAGGTCGCGACCGGTTCCATCGCCCCCATTCTGACGCTGTATGTTCGCGATCTTGCCGGTAATGTCAGCAATATTGCCTTTATCAGCGGACTTATAGCCTCAGTTCCTGGCGTCGCCGCGCTGCTCAGTGTGACCTGCTCCCCGTTGATTAGTACACCCCGATGTTAGTAATGTCTTCATAAGCCACATGAGGACATCCCCATGAAGAAGCGTTTTTCCGACGAACAGATCATCAGTATTCTCCGCGAAGCCGAAGCTGGGGTACCCGCCCGTGAACTCTGCCGCAAGCATGCCATTTCCGATGCCACGTTTTACACCTGGCGTAAGAAGTATGGCGGTATGGAGGTGCCTGAAGTTAAGCGCCTGAAGTCGCTTGAGGAAGAGAACACCAGACTCAAGAAGCTGCTTGCCGAAGCCATGCTGGATAAAGAGGCGCTTCAGGTGGCTCTTGGGCGAAAGTACTGACGACAGACCAGAAGCGGGAAGCCGTGATGTTGATGTGTGATGCGACCGGTCTGTCGCAACGTCGTGCCTGCAGGCTTACAGGTTTATCCCTGTCGACCTGCCGCTATGAGGCTCACCGTCCGGCTGCTGATGCGCATTTATCAGGGCGCATCACTGAGCTGGCACTGGAGCGCAGGCGTTTTGGCTACCGTCGTATTTGGCAGTTGCTGCGCCGTGAAGGGCTTCATGTTAATCATAAGCGCGTGTACCGGCTTTATCACCTCAGTGGCCTGGGCGTAAAACGCAGAAGACGTCGTAAAGGGCTGGCAACAGAACGTCT
>NZ_WLVC01000120.1:0-1699 GCF_016859735.1 Lelliottia sp. RWM.1
CATATGCCACCAACTGAATACGAAAAACAATATTATCAGCGGCTCGGAAGTGTCTAGATTATCTGTGGCGATTCAGTTTTCTGTAAACTATCTAAACCATACCAACCGTCAGACTGAATGCTAACAGTTTTACCATCATTGTATTGTACTGCTGCACATCCCGTTAAAGCTAATGAGATAAGAAGCATAATTAGGTTTTTCATGGTCTTCCCTAAATACCCGTACAACAACTGTACAAGGGTATCTTATGGCAAGAATTACAAAAAAGGAATCAGCATTACACATACAAGTAATGGATTTAATCCACTCTGATAAGCAACTAACACATGACAATAAAGAGTTTATCTTTAACACCTACAAAGGTGATGGTATAGGGGCTACTGGTGCTTTCTTCACACCTGAAATGCTCGCATGGGATTTCATACTTGATGCTGGCTGTACTGGTCAGTGTATCGAACTATGTGCGGGTATCGGACGTCTCAGTTACTACCAGTACTTAAGAAACAACCCAACACATATTACCTGTGTTGAACTCAATCCAGAGTACGTAATGATCGGGAAGAGGGTACTACCTGAAGCTGAATGGATCGTTGGTGACGTTCTACAGTACTCAGCAGACCGTTTCTATGATGTTGCCTATGGCAATCCTCCTTTCGGTAAGATCAACACGTCAAAAGCGTATACAGGCTGTTATAAGGGTAATGAGTTTGAATACAAGGTGATTGAACATGCGAGTACTTTCTCATCCTATGGGGCATGGATTGTACCGCAAGGTTCCGCAGGGTTTAAGTACTCAGGCCATAGGTACTTTGACGCTACAGTACAGACAGCCAAGTACCAGAAGTTTGTTAATGATACTGGGTACACGTTTCAACCAGGGGTAGGGATTGATACCAGTATCTACAAGGACGAATGGAACGGTACGAAAGTAATTTGTGAGAGCGTCTTAGTTGATTATGACGGTACAAATTCATGATGTATTTTACTTTACGCTTCTTCCAGCGTGGCGTACATGGTCATCGGTGTCTCCCTGTTTTTCGAGATGGTATTCAGGGAAAGAATAGCTGATTCTCCGATTTTGCAAGTATGAAGACGCAAATAAGCATCACGCGTTTGGCTTAATTGTGTGCTGGGTTATTTTGCGCTGTCTTTTCAGTGGATGAAGGCCGCAATGCTCTGGATAAGCTAATCCATGAATAAAGGGCGTTGAACAACACGACACCCGCCGTCACGATAAAGACGGCGCGGAAACCAAAAGTAGCAGAAATACCCGCCCCGACAAGCGGTCCGGTAACATTGCCAATGTCGCGAAATGACTGGTTATAGCTGAATATACGACCTGCGATCTGATTGGTGGAGTTGTAAACCAACAATGTCTGAACGGCAGGTAACAGTGCCCCATCCGCAGCTCCCAGGAGAAAACGGAGCACGCCGAGCTGCCATGGCGATTGCACCATCGACATAGGGATAAGCAATAAGACGGAGATCACCAGGGCACAAATCAGGATTTTTTCCGGACCAATTCGGTCTCCGAGTTTACCCAGCCGGGGTGCACTTGACCTGCCCCCACGATTAGATACAACACTCAGTTAGTAACGTCGGAATCTTCATTCTCAGAATGACCCTTTCTCCAGCCCGCTGCAAATTCAGACGGTGTCTGATAATTCAGCGTGGAGTGCGGGCGGCATTCGTTATAATC
>NZ_WLVC01000121.1:0-1656 GCF_016859735.1 Lelliottia sp. RWM.1
CTGATGGATCCAACCCCTCCGCTGCTATAGTGCAGTCGGCTTCTGACGTTCAGTGCAGCCGTCTTCTGAAAACGACAAACGATGTCAGCCAATAAGTTGTTGTAATAATCGACAAGTGTTTGTTGCAACTCGCCGTCCTGTAAGACTGCATTATCAGTCTGATTCAGGGCGGCTATGGTGTCATTTATACACCATAAACCGATGACGGCTGCACGTAAATCTGTGGATGCTCTTGATGGCGATTCAACGTTTGCTGTCCCACGCATGGCGACAGCATTGTTTAGCCCAGCAATAATCCCATTATAAGTTGGGGGGAGGGGCTCCGACAACTGCAAAGCTATCTTTTCTGTATTGTTTTGGATGTCGTCCGCAAGAATGGTATTCTCGATCAGTTCTCGAGCCAATAATGATGTTTCGAAGCAGACGGCCAACACCGTCTGCTTCGTTTCTGGTTCTTGTTCTTCCACTGCCAGCGCGTTACTGATTGTTACGCACGTAAGTAGCAAAGTGAATGCGCTCTTGAGTCTCATCAACGGTTGCCTCCACAGTCTCGCTGGCACTGGAATCAATGTGAAAATTGTTCTGGATCGGATCAACAGGAATAAATCGATCACAGTCGAACTCTCTTGGAATTATGGTCATGTGCAGTTTCGTTGCTGATGAAAGAGCTTGAATGTACAACTTCTCCCCACCAATGACAGCAATGCGTTGATCGGTATTCTCATACAGGTTGATCACAGCACGAAGATCAGGAACGACAGTAGCGCCTATGACATCTTCTTGTTTTAACGTCGAGGAGATCACGAACGATTCGCGTTCGGGGAGAATTCCTTTCTCCTTGATTCGCTCCTCGGCGCCATCCTTTTCTAACTGCATGTCACGCATGTCAGTATACGTGTGTTTCCCCATAACGCACACGCGGATCTCTTTAGAAATCCGCGTAAATCGCGCCATGTCTTCTTTGCATTTCCATGGAATCTTGCCGCCTTTCCCGAATCCCAACTTAGAATCCACAGCGACTATTAGCTCAAGTTGTGGGTGACTCATTAAAACTCCAAACCAGTCGATGCTGGTTGTTCCAGATATTGCTTACGGAAGGTGGCCAGATCAATCAGTTTGATATTTGCCTTTCCGCTGTTGTTGAGATCGTGCACTTTCTTCAATTTGCCGGAAGATCCGGAAGTGGATGCCGCGATCACCATGGTGGTCTTCGACGAGACTGATGATTGCACTTCACCACCCTCAGCTTCAATCAGCTTCTCCAAGGCCGCGTCACGAAAACCGGTGATCACGATCTTCTCACCGGTAAAACGATCCCCCGAAGTGACCTGCTGTTTGAACCCGATGATTGATTGAATCTTGTTGAATAGCTCGGCATGTTCAGCCATACCTGCAAGCACTTTTGCGGCAGTTTTGTAGCTGAATTTGTCGACGCTAACGATCTGCTCTTCGGTGATGGCATTGAAATCATCCAAGGTCTTAATATCCAAGCCTTCACACAGAGCTTTCATCTTGCGGCGCCCAACGCCGCGCCCAAAGTGGGGCATCGACCCCAACCAAACCGACAGGGGAACACTACTGGGTATAGGAAGTATAAACCACCTTTTTGCTCCTCATCCGAAGTATCTTACCTGAAATTCCCTCACTCGTTTACCG
>NZ_WLVC01000122.1:0-1650 GCF_016859735.1 Lelliottia sp. RWM.1
ATTCGTAACCAGTAAGCGCATACCCTGAATCACTTCAAAGTGTAATTCTCAGGGTACGAATGACTATATCTCGCTCAGAGCCGAGGTCATACGTCAGGGCTTGCCGCTTCATGCCAGAAGTGGACTTTATCTCTCAGGATCCACCCGAACATCCATCAGAATATACTGAGCCACTTTACACGCGTGTTGATCAATCAAGGGAACAAGCCGAGTGAAATGCTCGCTGGCGCAATGTGCTTCGAGTGCTGCCCGGTCTGGCCACTCTTCAATGAAAATAAAATGCCCCGGATCCTTTTCATCCCGGTACAAATCATAAGCAATACACAGGGGTTCTTCTTTCGTTGCCGCGATGAGTTCGCGGTAGAAAGGGAGAACGGTGTCGATGCTCTCGGGTTTGATAAAATCTTCGGCGATGACTTTTAGCATATGAACTCCTTCATTAAAAATGCGGATACTGGCAGCCTGAAGGGCTGGTCAGTGACAGGTGCGGACATCAATAACATCTGAGTGAGTTAAAAATTATCAAGCATTACCTGGCGTCAAATTAGTGGGCGATATTTATTAGAATGCATAAACATTGACAAGATAATATGAGGTTTTCATGATCTTCACGAATACACCACGGCTCATTCTTCGCGCATTCAAAGCGAAAGATGCATCTTCCCTTCTCGATTACCTGTTTTCACCTCGCTCGCCTTGTTTCCAGGACGAGAAACTCAATTCGCTGGAAGATGCGGCCGCAGAAGTCGACAGAAGAGCCCACGACAACAGCCAGTTTGCTGTATGTCTTAAAGAGACAGATGAACTGATTGGTCATCTCTTTGCTGATAATAGTGAAGAACCTGACAGGAATACGTGGTCAGTTGGATGGCATTTTAACAAACGTTACGAGGGTCAGGGGTATGCCACTGAATCCGTCACAGCACTGTTTCAATATTTGTTTTCTGAAAAAGAAGCCAGACGTCTTTATGCATATGTTGAAGACTACAATTTATCTTCTCAGAAGCTTTGCGTTCGCCTCCATATGCGGCAAGAGGGCTGTTTTAAAGAATTTGTCTCGTTCATACAGGATGATGGTGAAGAAACATATGATGATACCTTTATCTTCGCACTGCTGAAAAAAGAGTGGCAATCGTTTAATGAGTGACCTCTGGCAGCAGACACTGGCTTATCGCTGCCTATCAACTATCTCTCATACTGATGGACAGATTGATGGCCCGTCCAGGGGAGAACTGTCTGATCCGGATATCCCAGTGTGCCAGAAGCAGACCTTTCTAAAGCAATTGTGTGTCAACAAAGTGGCGGCAGGTCAGGGGCTTAGTTCATTTCAGGGATGTTATGGTAGATTGCTTGTCAGTTAGAAAGCCGCCTAATCAAATAACCATGGAAAGGAGAGTAATCGGTATGACGATTTTAGTGACGATACAGGCTCAGCTCATTACTGGAGAAGCGCAGGTGATAAAAAGCCTGGCTCCTGAGGGGATGCTGGCCGCCGTATTTGAAGACGACGGCCGGACCGGGTATTTCTACGCGCTCGATGAGTCCGTTGAAGGAAACCCAATTCAGGATGCAGTGATCTTACCCAGCAATAGTGGACACGCGACTAAGTGAGTAAACTCTCAACCAGAGGTGACTCACATGACAAAACCA
>NZ_WLVC01000123.1:0-1587 GCF_016859735.1 Lelliottia sp. RWM.1
TCGCGAAATTTCGCAGTCGCGACGCCAGAGACCGAGGGTTAGATCATGCCTAGCATTCACCTTCCGGCCGCCCGCTAAATATCTCCTTTTGGGTTGTTAATAAAACATCCAATAAGTTGACTGTGCGTGAAAAAGAAAGTTTTGTGTGATGGCGTTGAAGATCGCACCGTTAAGCTCTTATGTGGGATGGTGCAGAGCTCGACGACTACCGATAAAACGCAACCGCCGCAAACAGACAAGAAAAAGCCCCAACTGATAACAGTTGGGGCTTCAGTATTGTGATTGGTGGAGCAATAGCACCCTGAACCCAAAACCTTCTCGCTCAACCGGTAGTGGCTGATAACAACTCGTGAGGGCTATTGCGGGTTAAGCATTTAGCGATGTCTAGGGCCAGACTGGACGTCTGAACGCAAGCCGCTGATACTGTACATAACCACAGTATCAGCGGAGGATACCCATGTCGCTGGCAAGGAACGCCACGGCGAGTCAATCGCCCACTCAAACAAACGGTTACGAACGCCACCAACCCGACCAGACGCTGCTCTACCAGCTGGTTGAGCAGCACTACCCAGCCTTCAAAGCCTCACTCGAAGCCCAAGGTCAACACCTGCCTCGCTACATCCAACAAGAATTCAACGACCTCCTCCAATGTGGCCGTCTGGAGTATGGTTTCATGCGGGTTCGCTGCGAGGATTGTCATCACGAGCGTCTGGTCGCCTTCAGCTGTAAACGACGCGGCTTTTGCCCTAGCTGCGGTGCCCGCCGGATGGCCGAGAGTGCGGCGCTGCTGATAGACGAAGTCTTCCCCAAGGAGCCCATTCGCCAGTGGGTGCTCAGCTTTCCTTTCCAGCTACGCTTTTTGCTGGCTCGCCATCCCCAGCTGATGGGCCAGGTCTTGAGTATCGTCTATCGTACACTCTCAACTCATCTGATCAAAAAAGCCGGTTACACCAAAGCCTCTGCACAAACTGGCTCAGTGACTCTTATCCAACGCTTTGGCTCCGCGCTAAATCTCAATGTCCACTACCACATGCTGTTTCTCGATGGTGTCTATGCCGAAGATGACTATGGCAAGCAACGCTTCCATCGTGTCAAGGCACCCACTTACGATGAGCTGAATACGCTCGCTCACACCCTCAGCCATCGCATCGCTCGCTGCATGGAAAAGCGTGGGATTTTGGAGCGTGATGCCGAGAATACGTGGTTGACACTGGAAGAGGGCGAAGACGATACGCTGACTCAATTACATGGTGCTTCGGTTACGTATCGCATTGCCGTCGGCCCCCAGCAAGGGCGCAAAGTCTTCACCCTGCAAACCTTGCCAGGGCGTGAGGATAAAGCCGACTCAAGCAGTCGAGTAGCCAACCATGCTGGTTTCTCGCTACACGCCGGTGTGATGGCCGAAGCGCATCAGCGGGATAAGCTTGAGCGCTTGTGTCGCTACATTAGTCGGCCAGCGGTTTCAGAAAAACGTCTGGCATTAACCGCCAATGGGCAGGTGCGTTACGAGCTCAAAACTCCGTACCGCAATGGCACCACCCATGTGATCTTCGAGCCGCTGGACTTCATCGCCAAACTCGCTGCGTT
>NZ_WLVC01000124.1:0-1493 GCF_016859735.1 Lelliottia sp. RWM.1
TATAGTCATTCGTACCCTGAGAATTACACTTTGAAGTGATTCAGGGTATGCGCTTACTGGTTACGAATATTGAGCGAGAATCATGTGATGATCGCCGCTTTTCTTTCGAGCCAGTAGGTGCTCCACGTTCGCTAACGAATACTCAGGGCATGCAGATAAACTGCTGGCTATATTTCTTTCGAAGAGCGTGGAATGCATACCAATCCCCGATAAAAAGGAGTTGGTGATGACTGTGACTAATCAATTTGCTGCGCACGTTGGTCTGGACTGGGCTGATAAAAAACACGATGTCTGTGTTCAGTTTAAAAACGGTGAACGCGTATTCGATGTGATTGAACATACAGCAGAAGCGCTTGATGCCTGGCTTACTGAGTTACACCAGAAAGTAAAAGGTAGAATCGCAATAGCTCTCGAACTGAAGAAGGGCCCCGTGGTATATGCTCTTCAAAAATACCCCTTTATCACCGTTTTCCCCGTCCACGCATTGTCCCTGGCTCGTTATCGGCAAGCCTTCTCGCCCAGCGGCGCTAAAGATGATCCGCAGGATGCCGAGCTGGCATTAGAGTTAATGCTGCGTTACCCCCAGAAGATAAAAGCTATTGAACCCGACAATGCGGATATTCGCTTACTTCAGCAACTGGTTGAGCAACGTCGTCAGTTGGTTGAAGATAAACGACGCTTTGTGAACCGGATAATCAATACGCTTAAACAGTATTATCCTCAGCCACTGGAGTGGTTCTCACATCGGGGTAGCTTACTGTTGTGTGAGCTGATTATCCGGTGGCCCAGTCTGCAACAACTGAAACGAGCCAGACGCGACACGATCCGCAACTTTCTGAATGCCAAAGGTGGTCGCGCTATGGCCCTTACCGAGCAACGTGTTGCGAGTATTGATAATGCGATCCCATTGACTACAGACCCGAGTGTTATAGAGGCTAATGCTTTGATGGCAGCAGCACTGGCGACACAAATTAAAGTCGTGAGTGAAATCATCAAAACCTATGACGAACGAATCGAAACGCTGTTTGACACATTGCCAGATGCGGGGCTGTTCAAATCACTTCCGGGCATGGGACCGTGCATGGGCCCACGGATGCTTGCTGCACTTGGTGATAACCGTGACCGGTTTAACAGCGCTGAAGAAATTCAAAACTACGCAGGTATAGCACCGGTGACCGAACGAAGCGGCCAAAAATCCTGGGTTCACTGGCGATGGCAATGTGCCAAGTTCGTCAGGCAGACCTTTGTTGAATGGGCTGCCAAGACGGTTAATTCATCATACTGGGCCAAACTGTATTATCAGGGCCTCAGAGAAAAGGGCAAATCTCATCAGTCTGCGATCCGGGCACTGGCGTTCAAATGGATAAGGATCATTTACCGCTGCTGGAAGGCCAGAACCTGTTATGACGAAGCGAAATATTTGCTGGCTCTCGAAGCGAGACACTCGCCCTTACTGAAGCCATAAAAAGCTTGTCGAATGTCTCAGGGCGTGA
>NZ_WLVC01000125.1:0-1321 GCF_016859735.1 Lelliottia sp. RWM.1
ATGGTCACTCCCTCCTTCCCAGTACTATGCTGAGGACAGGCTTTCATTCGGAGAACCATCATGGAAAACATTGCGCTTATTGGTATCGATCTGGGTAAGAACTCTTTCCATATTCATTGTCAGGATCATCGTGGGAAGGCCGTTTACCGTAAAAAATTCACCCGACCAAAGCTAATCGAATTTCTGGCGACATGCCCGGCAACAACCATCGCGATGGAAGCCTGTGGCGGTTCTCACTTTATGGCACGCAAGCTGGCAGAGTTAGGGCATTTTCCAAAGCTGATATCACCGCAATTTGTCCGCCCATTCGTTAAAAGCAACAAAAATGACTTCGTTGATGCTGAAGCTATCTGTGAAGCAGCATCACGTCCATCTATGCGTTTCGTGCAGCCCAGAACCGAATCTCAGCAGGCAATGCGAGCTCTGCATCGTGTCCGTGAATCCCTGGTTCAGGATAAGGTGAAAACAACTAATCAGATGCATGCTTTTCTGCTGGAATTTGGTATCAGCGTTCCGCGAGGTGCTGCCGTTATTAGTCGACTGAGTACCCTTCTTGAGGACAGTAGTTTGCCTCTTTATCTCAGCCAGTTACTGCTGAAATTACAACAGCATTATCACTATCTTGTTGAGCAGATTAAAGATCTGGAATCTCAGTTGAAACGAAAGTTGGACGAAGATGAGGTTGGACAGCGCTTGCTGAGTATTCCCTGCGTTGGAACGCTGACTGCCAGTACTATTTCAACTGAGATTGGCGACGGGAAGCAGTACGCCAGCAGCCGTGACTTTGCGGCGGCAACAGGGCTGGTACCCCGACAGTACAGCACGGGAGGTCGGACGACATTGTTAGGGATTAGCAAGCGGGGCAACAAAAAGATCCGAACTTTGTTGGTTCAGTGTGCCAGGGTATTCATACAAAAACTGGAACACCAGTCTGGCAAGTTGGCCGACTGGGTCAGGGAGTTGTTGTGTCGGAAAAGCAACTTTGTCGTCACCTGTGCTCTGGCAAACAAGCTGGCCAGAATAGCCTGGGCACTGACGGCGCGACAGCAAACTTACGAAGCATAAAGGCAGAAATACACCAGTTTAAACAATCATTCATCTGGTTTTGCGAATACTGATATTGATGATACTAACGGCCCACCGGCCTGTTGAGGAACCTGTAAAACGGAAAGGCTCATTGAAGCCGTATATTTTCTGGAGGTTCATCAGGCGCGGAACTCATCAAGGCGCGGGAATAAAATCCCATTCAGACGCCGGATAGATTCAAGCAAGCCAACTTGTCGTCAAAATCGGTGTTGCAAAAACGGGAGTGACCATAGAT
>NZ_WLVC01000126.1:0-1267 GCF_016859735.1 Lelliottia sp. RWM.1
TTACCGCTCATGGGCACCTCTCTTTAAGTCATCTTAAATGACTCTGAGGTGTCTGTTAAACCCGTGGCGATTCAAAAGGCATTGAGAAAATTAATAGCTAAGCTGTTTTATCTCTGTTGGTAAGATTGGATACTGATATTCAGGAATAATCATTCTACAAAACATATCAAATCTTGTAAGATGTTCCTTAACCTGGTCGATTGGAACGCCAATATTGCGTAATGAATTGATAAGAATATCATTGTCAAAGTCGGGTCTTCCATAATACGCACATTTATTATCAATGATGTGATTATAGAACTGTAGTACATCATTATAAGTTTGAATTTCAGTATCAGTTTTATAATCAAATGATTTTATTGACATGTTTCCATCAATGCTTTCAATGCTGACTCGTAAACTATCGAAATATAAAAAAGCACTACGGAATTCACTCTGAGGCATTTCTATATTTTGGTCTGAGATATAAATGAAACTCTCCGCTCTCAGCTCAAGTAGATTAGAAAAAAGATCACCCTTATCTATTGTTACTAAACCATCAGTACGTGTATAGACACCATCCTCAAAATGATAATAGTAATACCTCTCATTATCAAATAACTTATAAAAGCCAATAATATCATCTTTCATGCGAAAGATTACACCATCCACTAATTCTATAGCAGAATAGTCACATTTTTTATAATTCATTTTTCTTCCTTAACTAGGGTACGTAGAACATAATATAGTCTATATATGAAATGTCGGGATACGTTTGAGGATTAGTTAGTAAAACTTCATGTGAACTAAGGATAGTCCGGGCTAACTGAGTAAACGAATCATCGCGGCTATCACTCAGGCGATATATCTCATATATACCATTATCAAGGGGAAGAATTTTATAGCACATAACGATTCTAGATATTAATTTGTCAGACTTATATAGTCATAGCGAAGTGCCAGACTTTCAATATCGATTAATTTACAAGAGTTAAACAAGTATCCTTGTACACCCCATACCTCTAAACGCCTTGCTAGTTCAAGTTGTTCATATGTCTCTACGCCCTCAAAGACAATTTTGTCACATTTATTTTTATAGAGTACAAGACCTTTAAAGGGATGCTCTTTCTTGGCTTCCCGCCAGAAGTATTCACGATCAATCTTAATCAATTCATACTGAGAAGCATCAACCATGCTTATATCACAATATCCTGTGAATCGCCACGGGTTTAACAGACACCTCAGAGTCATTTAAGATGACTTAAAGAGAGGTGCCCATGAGCGGTAA
>NZ_WLVC01000127.1:0-1258 GCF_016859735.1 Lelliottia sp. RWM.1
TGATCCTACCCGCGTAATATGGACACAACCCTAAGCGAGGTTCTGGTTTTCAAATTGTTCCGGACTAAGACCGCCACAGGCACTGTGACGACGCCACCGATTGTAATCACACTCAATATAATTAAACACTGCTGTCCGCATGATTTCCCGGCTGACAAAGTCCTCTCCGTGGATACATTCCACCTTCAGCGTATGGAAGAAGCTTTCCGCACAGGCATTGTCGTAACAACAACCTCTGGCGCTCATACTCCCCCGCAGATTGTGGCGTTTCAGCAAGCTCTGGTAATCCGTTGAACAGTACTGACCGCCTCTGTCTGTATGCACGATGACGTTTTCCGGACGTTTACGCCGCCACAGCGCCATCTGTAACGCATCGCAGGCAAGTTGTGCTGTCATCCGTGAGGACATCGACCAGCCAATGACTGACCGCGACCACAGATCGATAACCACGGCCAGATAAAGCCAGCCTTCACCAGTGCGAAGATACGTGATGTCACCCACCCACTTCTGATTCGGGCCGCTGGCGTAAAAGTCCTGCTTCAGCAGATTCTCTGAGACTGGCAGACCATGTTCGCGGTAACTGACCGGACTGAACTTTCGTGAAGCTTTCGCCCGTAGCCCCTGACGACGCAGGCTGGCAGCCACGGTTTTCACGTTGAAGCGGTAACCCTGGGCACGAAGCTCATCCGTCAGGCGTGGCGCTCCATAGCGTTGTTTTGCGTCACTGAATGCTTCCCGGACGACGTTATCACAGACAAGGCGGAACTGCTGACGCCGGTTTACCTGATAACGACGCTGATACCAGATGTACCAGCCACTACGGGTAACCTGAAGTACACGGCACATGGCTTTGATACTGAACTCAGCCTGATGTTTTTCGATGAAGACATACTTCATTTCAGGCGCTTCGCGAAGTATGTCGCGGCCTTTTGGAGAATGGCCAGTTCCTCATCCCGTTCTGCCAGTTGACGTTTCAGACGGGCGATCTCAGCGGACATTTCCTGCTCGCGTTCAGAAGAAGAGAACTGATTTTGCTGTTTGCTTCGCCAGTTGTAGAGCTGTGATTCATACAGGTTAAGTTCGCGGGCGGCAGCTGCCACCCCAATGCGTTCAGCCAGTTTCAGGGCTTCCTGACGAAATTCAGGAGTGTGCTGCTTGCGTGGCTTTTTGGTGGTTGATGTTGGTTTTGTCATGTGAGTCACCTCTGGTTGAGAGTTTACTCACTTAGTCGCGTGTCCACTATTGCTGGGTAAGATCA
>NZ_WLVC01000128.1:0-1251 GCF_016859735.1 Lelliottia sp. RWM.1
ACAGGAACGTCGTGCTGACGCTTCATCAGAAGGGCACTGGTGCAACGGAAATTGCTCATCAGCTCAGTATTGCCCGCTCCACGGTTTATAAAATTCTTGAAGACGAAAGGGCCTCGTGATACGCCTATTTTTATAGGTTAATGTCATGATAATAATGGTTTCTTAGACGTCAGGTGGCACTTTTCGGGGAAATGTGCGCGGAACCCCTATTTGTTTATTTTTCTAAATACATTCAAATATGTATCCGCTCATGAGACAATAACCCTGGTAAATGCTTCAATAATATTGAAAAAGGAAGAGTATGAGTATTCAACATTTTCGTGTCGCCCTTATTCCCTTTTTTGCGGCATTTTGCCTTCCTGTTTTTGCTCACCCAGAAACGCTGGTGAAAGTAAAAGATGCTGAAGATCAGTTGGGTGCACGAGTGGGTTACATCGAACTGGATCTCAACAGCGGTAAGATCCTTGAGAGTTTTCGCCCCGAAGAACGTTTTCCAATGATGAGCACTTTTAAAGTTCTGCTATGTGGTGCGGTATTATCCCGTGTTGACGCCGGGCAAGAGCAACTCGGTCGCCGCATACACTATTCTCAGAATGACTTGGTTGAGTACTCACCAGTCACAGAAAAGCATCTTACGGATGGCATGACAGTAAGAGAATTATGCAGTGCTGCCATAACCATGAGTGATAACACTGCTGCCAACTTACTTCTGACAACGATCGGAGGACCGAAGGAGCTAACCGCTTTTTTGCACAACATGGGGGATCATGTAACTCGCC
Organism: Lelliottia sp. RWM.1; assembly: GCF_016859735.1. Taxonomy (NCBI): domain Bacteria; kingdom Pseudomonadati; phylum Pseudomonadota; class Gammaproteobacteria; order Enterobacterales; family Enterobacteriaceae; genus Lelliottia; species Lelliottia sp. RWM.1. The sequence goes on from NZ_WLVC01000128.1 coordinate 780, forward strand.
TTGATCGTTGGGAACCGGAGCTGAATGAAGCCATACCAAACGACGAGCGTGACACCACGATGCCTGCAGCAATGGCAACAACGTTGCGCAAACTATTAACTGGCGAACTACTTACTCTAGCTTCCCGGCAACAATTAATAGACTGGATGGAGGCGGATAAAGTTGCAGGACCACTTCTGCGCTCGGCCCTTCCGGCTGGCTGGTTTATTGCTGATAAATCTGGAGCCGGTGAGCGTGGGTCTCGCGGTATCATTGCAGCACTGGGGCCAGATGGTAAGCCCTCCCGTATCGTAGTTATCTACACGACGGGGAGTCAGGCAACTATGGATGAACGAAATAGACAGATCGCTGAGATAGGTGCCTCACTGATTAAGCATTGGTAACTGTCAGACCAAGTTTACTCATATATACTTTAGATTGATTTAAAACTTCATTTTTAATTTAAAAGGATCTAGGTGAAGATCCTTTTTGA
>NZ_WLVC01000129.1:0-1196 GCF_016859735.1 Lelliottia sp. RWM.1
GGAAGGTGCGAATAAGCAGGTCATTTCTTCCCAAGCTGACTCGCTGATTAAAATTTCGCGGATCTGGGCCGATTTTTTTCCCGCAAACACATCGAATCAGCCTATTTAGGCTATTTTTTCCACCATTTCTGGCGTTATTTCCGGTTTTTACTGAGATCTCTCCCACTGACGTATCATTTGGTCCACCCGAAACAGGTTGGCCAGGGTGAATAACATCGCCAGTTGGTTATCGTTTTTCAGCAGCCCCTTGTATCTGGCTTTCACGAAGCCGAACTGCCGCTTGATGATGCGAAACGGGTGCTCCACCTTGGCACGGATGCTGGCTTTCATGTATTCGATGTTGATGGCCGTTTTGTTCTTGCGCGGATGCTGCTTCAAGGTTTTTACCTTGCCGGGACGCTCGGCGATCAGCCAGTCCACATCCACCTCGGCCAGCTCCTCGCGCTGTGGCGCTCCTTGGTAGCCGGCATCGGCTGAGACAAATTGCTCCTCTCCATGAAGCAGATTACCCAGCTGATTGAGGTCATGCTCGTTGGCCGCGGTGGTGACCAGGCTGTGGGTCAGGCCACTCTTGGCATCGACACCAATGTGGGCCTTCATGCCAAAGTGCCACTGATTGCCTTTCTTGGTCTGATGCATCTCCGGATCGCGTTGCTGCTCTTTGTTCTTGGTAGAGCTGGGTGCCTCAATGATGGTGGCATCCACCAAAGTGCCTTGGGTCATCATGACGCCTGCTTCGGCCAGCCAGCGATTGATGGTCTTGAACAATTGACGGGCCAGTTGATGCTGCTCGAGCAGGTGGCGGAAATTCATGATGGTGGTGCGATCCGGCAGGGCGCTATCCAGGGATAATCGGGCAAACAGGCGCATGGAGGCGATTTCGTACAGGGCATCTTCCATGGCACCGTCGCTCAGGTTGTACCAATGCTGCATGCAGTGAATACGCAGCATGGTCTCCAGCGGATAGGGCCGTCGGCCATTGCCCGCCTTGGGATAAAACGGCTCGATGACAGCGGTCATATTCTGCCATGGCAGAATCTGCTCCATGCGGGAGAGGAAAATCTCTTTTCGGGTCTGACGGCGCTTAGTGCTGAATTCACTATCGGCGAAGGTGAGTTGATGGCTCATGATGTCCCTCTGGGATGCGCTCCGGATGAATATGATGATCTCATATCAGGAACTTGTTCGCACCTTCC